>NZ_JBOEQD010000009.1:0-132409 GCF_050689125.1 Rothia sp. L_38
TGTGACGCAGGTGGTGCATCACTCGGACCGTGGTTCGCAGTATCTTGCTGAGGATTACACGCGTGAGTTGAGGCGGCTGGGTGTTCAGTTGTCTGTAGGATCTACTGGAGATTCATACGATAATGCTTTGGCTGAGTCGGTGAATGGGGCTTATAAAGCTGAGCTGGTGCGTGGCCGGTTCTTTGAATCTGTTGCTCAGTTGGAGGCTACTACGGCGGGTTGGGTGTACTGGTGGAATCAGCGGCGGTTGCATGCTGGCCTTGGTTATCGGACTCCGCAGGAGGTGGTTGATGATGTTTTAGTTGATATTGTGTGATGTGTTAGTTTTTTGGGTGGTGGGTGTGACCGAAACCTAGTACATATCAATCCCAGCATAAGAAGCCAGATGAGAAGCATCCTTAAAATCCTTACCCACCACCTCAGCTAGAATCCTGGCACTGGTGCGCACACCCACCCCCGGCATCGAACGAATAACTGCTGATAAAGGATGAGCTTCCACCAAATCCAGTATCTGCTGCTCTGCTTCACTACGCTGTGCCAGAATCAGCTCAAGCTGGGTAGCTAAGGAAGAAATAATCTGAGAAGCACTTGCTGTTCCAGCAACGATGACTGTTTGCTCATCAAGAGCTTGGAAGATTTCTTCCGTAAGCTTCGGTGCAAGCCGAGGTGCTTTCTTTTTCAGCAGGTTACGCACCTTGGTGCGCCCTGCCGAATGAAGGTCTGCTGGGGCCGGGTACTTCTTCAGCAATTCAAAGATTGCTGGGTGCGAAAGTCTGGGGCCAAGTACCCTTTCAAGATGCGGATGAATCTGAGTGAGAAAGCCACGCAGACGGTTTGAAACTGCTGTTGCTTGTGCTGCTAGGTCATCATCAAAACCGCAGAGCATGGAGAGTTCTGAGGTGGTTTCATCGGCAACTGTTATTCCATGTAGGGTGTGGGGCATGGTGCGGGCTGTTTTTTCCGATGATGAAGGCGTCCCTAGCATCTGTTTTTGCTTCACCGGGGTGCAAATCAGCTACTCTTCGCATGGTTAGCCCTGGCAGGTAGGCGACTTGGATACCTATGTTTTGTGCGATAGCTATCGGCAGGGCACCGATTGTTTTAGGCTGGTCCACTACTAGCAGAACAGTTCCTTGGGTGCTGAGCTTAGTCAGTAGTTCACGGATTTTGGGTTCTGATTGGGGTAGGGGTTTATCCCAGATTTTCTTGCCATTGCTGGTGAGCGCTGTAGCGTGGTGGTTGGTTTTGCCGACATCGAGTCCGAGGTAAATGGTGAGGTTTTCGGTCATTTCTTCGCACCTTTGTGTTTTGCGGGTTATGGTGTGAAGTAACCGGTGGTTCACGAATCTCGCACCCACGTTACATTGGCTTTGGACCGTGCTTCTATTAGCGATGGTTTGTGGGCCGGTTCCCGCCTCGGTGGCGACACCCCCCTGACCGTTATTTGTGTTGGCTGGGGGGGGCATTGACGCCGTGTGCGGGGCGGGTCGGTTATTTACGCTTCTAGTTTCACCTGTTTTTGGTGTCTTTGTGTGCGCTCTTAAAAGGTAACGGGGGAGAGAACCCGGCCTCCCACCAAAAAATCTGTATCACCTATTGCACCGTATGGAGTGCCCAAAAATCGGGCAAAAAATCGGCTGTATGAGATGGGGGTCATCGACAGGTAAACTAAGTATGCCTACTCTTTAAAGGAGAGACTTCTGCCGTCCTAGCCTCGTGCCTGACGGCTCCCACCGCCGCCGACCCTAAGAGCCGATACGTGACCATAGTTCTAGCGCTTTTCCTGCTTGTGTCCATAGTGACCCCCTGGCTCTACCGCCGCATGGGTACCTCCACCTTCTACCTGCTGGCCGCGATTCCTGCCGCCGTGTTGGCCCTGGTGCTGACTAAAACTGGCCAGATTCTCGGCGGCACTCCTTGGAGCGAGAGCTACCAGTGGATTCCCGAGCTGGATATGGCGCTGACCTTCCGCATGGACACCCTCTCATGGGTCATGAGCCTGCTGGTGCTCGGCGTGGGCTCCCTGGTGCTCTTCTACTGCGCCAGCTACTTCAAGCACTCCACCGGCGATAACGGCCAGTTCGCGGCCTACCTCTTCGGTTTTGCCGGTGCTATGTTTGGCCTGATTACCGCAGATGACTTCATTCTCATGTTCATCTTCTGGGAAATCACCACCATCCTCTCCTACCTGCTGATTGGCTACTCCCGCCACCGTCTCTCGGCCCGCCGTTCTGCCTTGCAGGCCCTTACCGTCACCACCGCAGGTGGCCTGGCTATGCTGGTGGGCATCGTCATTCTGGGCTACAGCCTGGGTACCTACTCCCTGGCTGAACTCGTGGAGCGGGGCCCGAGCGTCCTTGCCGCCGCCCAGGGCGGTCACGGCCCCCTCAGCTATGGTCTCCTCTCCGCTGCCCTCGTGCTGATTCTCTGCGGTGCGCTCTCTAAGTCAGCTATCTTCCCCCTGCACTTCTGGCTGCCCGGGGCTATGGCTGCTCCCACACCCGTTTCTGCTTACCTGCACGCGGCGGCTATGGTCAAGGCCGGTATCTATATCCTGCTGCGCCTGGCTCCCGGCTACGGTGAGGTAGAAATCTGGCAGAATGTCCTGATCATCTTTGGTGCCTTCACCATGGTCTTTGGCGGCTGGGCGGCGCTGAAGCAGACTGACCTCAAGCTGATTCTGGCCTACGGCACCGTCTCGCAGCTGGGTTTCCTTGCCCTAGTTATTTCAGGTGGAACTCCGGACACCATTTACGCGGCTATGGCACTTATGGTGGCTCACTCCCTTTTCAAGGCCACCCTCTTCCTCTCGGTCGGTATCATCGACCACCAGTCCGGCACCCGTGATATCCATAAGCTCTCAGGTATCCGCCGCCGCGCTCCCAAGCTGGCCATCGTTGCCACCATCTCGGCGGCGTCCATGGCGGGTATCCCGCCCCTAGCCGGTTTCGTGGCCAAGGAGGCGGTACTCGAAACCTACCTCTCCCACACCACCGGCTGGCAGGGGGCGACAACCCTAATTGCCATCATCCTGGGTTCAATTCTTACTTTCGCCTACTCAGCCCGTTTCGTGTGGGGAGCTTTTGCCGTCAAGCCCTACGCCTACATGCACAAGGAAGGCGTCAAGTACTGCAAGGTTGAGAAGGGAACCGCCGACTTTGAAGAGGTCGATAATGGCGATATCGATATCAACACCCGGGTGCTAGAGCGTAACCGCCGCGGCCAGAAGCTCAGCCCCGATACCGCCTTCCACCCGGTCTCCTTCACCTTCCTCTTTGCCCCGGCGGTGCTGACCGTCCTCACCATCGTCTACGGCCTTTACCCCGAACCGGTCCACCTCTTCATTAAGCCCTTCCTAGCGGCCTTTCCCGAGACTGCAGCCGAACTAGAACTGCACCTGGCTCTCTGGCATGGCGTCACTCCTGCCCTGCTGACCTCCCTGGTTATTATGGCCATCGGTGCCCTGCTCTTTATCTTCCGCAAGCAGATTGAAGAGCTGCAGAAGGCCCTGCCCAGTACGCCGGCGGCCTCCGTGGTCTACCGCGATACTATCGACGGGCTTGACCGTCTGGCTGTGTGGGTCACCGGTATGACCCAGCGAGGTTCTCTGGGCTTCTACCTGGGCGTTATTTTGATTACCGCGGTGGTGGTGCCCTTCGCCGCCCTCTTTATCAATGAGACCCCGCCACTTGCTAACGTGCGTGTCTCGGAGTCCCCGGCTCAATGGGCTATTGCCGTGGTCATGATTGTGGCGGCCCTGGTCGTGGTCTTCGTGCGCAAGCGCTTTTTGGCCATCATGATGGTCTCGGTGACCGGCTACGGCATGGCCATTCTCTTCGCCCTGCGCAGCGCCCCCGACCTGGCGACCACCCAGCTGCTGGTTGAAACCATCGTGTTGGTATCCTTCGTGCTGGCCATGCGCGTGCTACCCCGCCAAATTCCCCGTATCCGCTCCAAGGACGGCAAGGACGGCGCCCATAAGACCCTGCGCGTCATCATCGCCCTGGGCTTCTCCGCCCTGATGATGGCCCTGGCCATGTTCACCTTCTCGTCCCGCTCCCTCGACCCGATCTCACTCGAGATGCCTCGCCTGGCCTACGAAATTGGTCACGGCTACAACGTGGTCAACGTGACCCTGGTCGACATGCGCGGCTGGGACACCTTCGGTGAAATCTCGGTGCTGGCCCTGGCCGCTACCGGCGTTGCCTCCCTGCTCTTTATCGAAGGACGTGCCGACTCGGCGTCCGCGCGCAGGCTCGACACCCAGGCCATGAAGAAAATCGAGAGCTCTTTCGCCAAACGCACCCAGATCACTGTGGCCCAGCGCGTGGCCGGTCAGTTCTCGTCGGTCGAGCGTGACCCCTTCATCGTGGCAGGCCGTACCCTGCCCCCAGAATCCCGCTCGATTCTGCTGGAGGTTATGACCCGCCTGCTCTTCCACACCCTCATCATCGTCTCCTTCTACATGCTGATTGCCGGTCACAACCTGCCCGGCGGCGGCTTCGCAGGTGGCCTGATGGTAGGTTTGGCCTTTGCCGTGCGCTACCTGGCCGGTGGCGGCGCGGAGCTGCGGGCAGCGTCCCCCTTCTCCGCCGGTACCTTCCTGGGAGCTGGCCTGGGCATTTCCACCCTCTACGCCCTGGCTCCTGCTCTGTGGGGCGACCCCGTATTCTCCAGCTACGTGCTGGACTTCTGGGTGCCGGTCTTTGGTGATGTTCACTTCGTCACCGCTACCATCTTCGACATCGGCGTCTACCTGCTGGTGATCGGCCTGGTCCTCGATATCCTGCGTAGCCTGGGTGAGCGCATTGACCTCAAACTGGTAGCTGAGCGCCGCAAGAGAGAAAAGCAAGCCCGCGACAAGGCACGAAAGGCATAAACCGTGATTATCGACCTCAGTCTAATCTTGGTCATGGGCGTGCTCTACGCCGTGGGGGTCTACCTGATTCTCGACCGCTCCATGACCCGCGTGCTCCTGGGCCTGATGCTCATGACCAACGCGACCAACATCCTGATCCTGCACGCGGGAGGCCCTGCCGGTCTGGCCCCCTTCTACAGTAAAGACATTGCAGCAGAGGACTACTCCGACCCGCTCCCGCAGGCCCTGATTCTGACCGCTATCGTCATTTCCTGCGCGGTAACCGCCCTGATTCTGGGTATTATCTACCGCTCCTGGCTGCTCTCTAAGGCCGATGAAATCACCGACGACGCCGAAGATATCCGCGTGGCGGAGCAGGACACTTTCGATAAAGAAGAGGACGCCGCCGCCGAGTTCGATGCCTCGGAGTTCGACGCTGACGAAGCGACCCGTGAAAAAGCATTCAACGAAGCAGAAGAGAAGAAGAAAATCAGTCAGACAAGCGCCCAGCAGACCGTGTCAAAGAAGGGGGACTAGCCCATGGATATTGCCCAGCTCGCCCCCCTCTGCATCATCATTCTCTTCCTGGCCGCCGCCATTACCTTCATCTCGAAGAAGGACAGCGTGCAGCGCGTCATCGCCTTCGCCGCGGTAGCTATTACCCTGGTTTTTGAGGCCCTGCTCCTAGCCTCGGTTTGGGACGCCGCGCCACAGACCGTGCACCTGGCAGGCTGGGAGGCCCCCTTCGGCATCACCATGGTGGTAGACCAGCTCTCGGCGCTTATGCTGGTGGTCTCGTCTACCATCTCGCTGGCGGTGCTGGTCTTTGCCACCGGTCAGAACCTGCAGGACGAGGACGACGAGGTACCCATCTCGGTCTTCTACCCCACCTACCTGCTGCTGCTGGCGGGCGTCTCTAACGCCTTCTTGGCGGGGGACCTCTTCAACCTCTATGTGGGTTTTGAGATCCTGCTCATGGCCTCCTATGTGCTGATCACCATGAACGCTAACACCCCGCGTATCCGGGCGGGCGTGACCTACGTGGTGGTTTCGGTTGTCTCATCTATGCTCTTCCTGACCGCTATCGGCTTTGTCTATGCCTCGGTAGGCACCATCAATATGGCTGACCTATCGCTGAAGCTGGGTACCCTGCCTGAAGGTACCCAGATGCAGCTGCACCTCATGCTGCTCATTGCCTTCGGCATTAAGGCCGCGGTCTTCCCGCTTTCCCTCTGGCTACCCGACTCCTACCCCACGGCCCCGGCTCCCGTGACCGCCGTCTTCGCGGGCCTGCTGACCAAGGTGGGCGTCTACGCGATTATTCGTACCGAGACCCTGCTTTTCCCCGAAGGACGCCTGGATACGCTTCTGGGGGTCGTGGCAGGTTTGACCCTGCTGGTGGGTATCCTGGGTGCCCTGGCCCAGGGCGATATCAAGCGTCTGCTCTCCTTTATCCTGATTAGCCACATCGGCTACATGATCTGGGGCATCTCACTGGGCAACGAGCTGGGTCTGACCACCGTGGTCTTCTACATCGCCCACCACATCGTGATTCAGACCGGCCTCTTCATGGTGGTTGGCCTGGTGGAACGCCGGGCCGGCTCCACTAACGTGCGCCGTCTGGGTGGCCTGATGAAGACAGCCCCCGTCCTAGCCCTGCTCTACTTCATCCCCGCCATCAACCTGGGCGGTATCCCGCCCTTCTCCGGCTTCATTGGTAAGGTCGGTTTCATCGAGGCCTCCGTAGAGAACGGCGGTGCCCTGGCCTACATCAACGCGGGTGTGGGCGTCCTGGTCTCTCTGCTGACCCTGCTGGCCCTAGCCCGCGTGTGGAACAAGGCCTTCTGGCGTCCCGCCAAGGAAGCCGAAGAGCCTACCCCTGAGCTGGTGATGGCCGAGCACTCCGATGACCCCGCCCATTACGAGACCAAGCCGATTCCGGCGTCCATGATGGCCTCCACCGTCTCCCTGGTTGCGGTGGGTGTGCTCATTACCCTCTTCTCAGGCCCCCTCTTCCAGCTGGCAGATAACGCCTCAGACAACCTCTTTGACCCCGACATGTACATCAGCTCGGTCTTTGGCCCCGACGCCCCCAGCCGAGCCGAGTACCTGGAACAGCAGATTGTCGATAACCACTCCCAGGAGGTGAACCAGTGAAAAAGCCCGACCTCTCACGCGAGAGCCTGATTCACGCTATCCCGCCCTTCCTCTGGCTGATCTTTGTCTGGTGCGCCCTCTGGCAGGACTTCTCCCTGCCCTTCATCGCCTTCGGCGCGGTGCTGGCAGCCCTGACCATGTCGGTCTTCCGACTGCCCACCCTCTACCTCTCCAACCGCTTCAACATCTTCTACGCGGCGAGATTTGTGGTGGAGCTCTTCTGGAACATCGCCAAAGCATCGATTGAGGTCATGTGGCTAGCTGCCACCTTCCGTCCGCCCCTGCGCAACTCGGTAGTGGCCGTACAGCTACGCACCCGCTCCGACCTGCTACTGACCGCCGTCTCGCACACCATGTCGCTGATTCCCGGCTCCGTGGTGGTTGAGGTAGACCGTTCCCTGTCGGTGCTCTACTTCCACGTGCTCAACACCTCCACCCCGGAGGAAATCGAGCGGTTCACCCGCCAGGTGGCCTACTTTGAAGACCTGATTATCAAGGCCGCCGGCAGCCGCGAAGAATACGACGCCCTCAAACAGGACGAAGAAGCCGACCGCGCAGCCAGCCGAAAGGAGCACGCATGACCTGGGCTATCTGGGCCACCGGCCTGATTCTGACCCTAGCCACCTGGGGCACCGTCTACCGCGTCTGGAAGGGCCCTGCCCTGCTAGACCGTGTGCTCGCCAGCGATGTGCTGCTCTCCATCCTGACCGCCGCGCTCTGCGTCCTGATGATTTACACCGACAGCCAGTTCTTCCTCATTCTGCTGGTGGCGCTCGCCATGATTGGTTTTGTGGGGTCGGTGACCGTGGCTCGCTTTGCTGATAACTCCAAGGCGGACGAGAGCACCCCGGTCTCTCGTCTGCACGAAGGACGCTCCCGCCGCCGCGCCCGCAAGAAGGGGAGCAAGTACGCCCCCGGGGAACTGGCAGAAGATACTGACAAGGAGGGGCAGGAAAGTGCCCACCCCGTGCGTGCCAGCAAGGATTTGGGGGAGTAAACCATGAATCTCGATACCGTTTTTGATGCCCTCACCATCATCTGCATGATTCTGGGTGCCCTCATGTCACTGGGTGCAGCTATCGGTCTGGTCCGTTTCCCTGACCTGCTCACCCGCCTGCATTCGGGCACCAAGCCCCAGGTCTTCGGCATGATTCTCATGTTGCTGGCGGTGGCTTTCCACTTCCGCTCCCTGGAGCTGCTGCCGGTGCTCCTGGTGATTTTGATGCTGCAGATGCTTACTATCCCCATCTCGGGGCACATGATGGGCCGCTCCGGCTACCGCAACAAGCACTTCCGCAAGGACGACCTGCGCCACGACGACCTGCGCTCCCTGGTCGACGAGGTGGAGGGGAACTAGGGGACTAGCCCACGGGCGTCCGCCTGGCTCTACCCCCCCCCCCGTAAGGGGACCCACCCAAGGGGACCAGAAAACCAAAAAAGGACCGCGAAATATGCGGTCCTTTTTTGGTTCTACGGTCCCCTTGTGCGGGGATGAGAAGAAACTAGCGAATACCCGCCATCTTCTTCACAATCCACTTATTGAGAGCGAAAATGACAATACCCGTTGCAATCGAGATAAGGCCCATAGCAGTGAAGTAGGGAACCTCATTTTCTAGTGAGTAGAACTGGGCCAGCCAGCCTGCCAAAACGGTGCCCATAGATACAGAGCAGAAGTAGAGAGCCATCATCATCACGCGGTACGCTTCAGGTGCCAGCTTAGAGGCTAAGGAAGTGCCTACGGGTGAAATGGAAAGTTCGCCAAGGGTACAGAAGAAGAGGATAAGAACTAGCCACATAACGTTAACGTGGGTATTGCCTGCCAGCAGCAAGAAGATGAGGAAGGCGGTTCCAATGAGAATCAGACCGATAGCGAATTTCTTAGGGGTAGTGGGCTGACGATCACCCATCTTGGTCCACATAGCCGTGAAGACGGCACCAAACAGCAGGATAAAAATGGGGTTAATGGAGTTGAACCATGAAACGGGCAGCTCGACGCCAAAGATGTTCCAGTTCACACGTGACTCCGAGTAGATAGCGAGTACGGAAAACTGCTGCTGGAAGAGCGCAAAGAAGACGATGTTGCCCAGCATCATGGGCAGGAAGGAGAGAATGCGAGAGTGCTCAACCTCAGTAGTTTTCTTCGAAGTGAAGAGCATGAAGAAGATACCCGCACCCAGAATGCCTACCAGAGCCATAACCCAGGTGGCGATGTTATCGGGATTAATCATCTTGGTAGCGACCAAGAGTGCTACAACAGCAATGATTGCTAGGGCAGCAAGTGCAGAATTGCGTTTTTCAGTAGCAGAGAGGGGCTCTGAAACGTGGTGAACAGAAGCCGGTAAGTTCTTGCGGGTCAATGAGTACTGAGCTAGGCCAAGTGCCATGCCTAGGGCGGCTAGACCGAATCCAAAATGGAAGCCATAGGAGGCCCAGCCGAGGCCGGTCAGCAGAGGGCCGATGAGGGCGCCCAGGTTAACACCCATGTAGAAGATGGTGAATCCGCCGTCGCGTTTAGGATCTTCGCGGGAGTAGAGAGAGCCTACCAGTACAGAGGCGTTAGTTTTGAGGCAGCCTGAGCCGATAGCGACGAGAACCAAACCTACTACCACCCCGGGCACCCCAGGGATGATAGCTAGGGCAACGTGACCTGCCATAATGCCGATTGCGGCGTAGAAAAGGGTACGCTCGGGGCCGAGTACTCGGTCGCCGAGGAATCCGCCCAAAATAGCAAGCAGGTAGACCATGCCTCCGTAGGCGCCCATTACACCCGCAGCGGCAGTTTCGTTAAGCCCTAGGCCACCTTCAGTTGCACTGTAGTAGAGGTAGTAGAGCATGATGGACTGCATGCCGTAGTAGGAAAAGCGCTCCCACATTTCCACCATGAAGAGGTTAGAAAGCATGCGGGGGTGGCCAAAGAACCCCCGCTCTTTGCTTGAGGTGTCTGCTGGGTTCGGCGGCGTTGCCGCAGGCAGAGTAGACATATCGACTCGCTTATATAGATAGGAAAACCGTGTGTGCACGGTATCTGTTCGGTAGGTAACGATACTCTTCTCAGCTGACTTAGTTAAACCCGTCAGTCACTTTTCTTTAGGTTTAGGCTGCGGGCTATTAGAGTTAGTGGCGACAGCATTTAGATATTTTTATCGTGAAGGAGACCCTTATGAACGACGATTTACGCCAGGTAACCGTTGATGAAATTCCAGCAGACGCCAAAATCCTTGATGTGCGTGAAGACTACGAGTGGGTAGAAGGCCACATCGAGGGCGCCCAGCATATTCCCCTGGGTGAGGTGCCCGAACGCTACGGCGAAGTTCCCCTCGACGAGGACGTCTACGTCATCTGCCGCGCTGGCGGCCGCTCCCTGCGCGCTGCTGCCTACCTCACCCAGTACGGCTTTGACGCCATCAACGTCATTGGCGGTATGGGTGCCTGGCAGGACGCCGAAAAGCCCATGGTCTCAGAAAACGGTGAAACCCCTCAGGTTCGCTAGCTTGATGGCGGGTAGCTACGGTTTTACCTGCGCAAGCCACCCTTGGGCATCAGCCCCGAGCCAGGCTTGCGCAGGTAAAACCTCCGCCTACCCCGTTACAATGAGTCGGTGACTTCTCTAACCTGTCGTGCCCTGAATTTCCCGGTAGACCCTGCCGCCGCCTTCCCCGTGCTGGCTGGTAGTTCTGCGTATGCTTTTTGGCTGGATTCAGCCCGCGACGAGTCGCCTATGTCCCGCTACTCCTACCTGGGGGCGCCCCTGGACGGGGGAGTGCTGCGCTATGCGCAGCCGGGGCAGGTTGATGTGCTCGATACGAGCGGACGCCCGCACCGGGTTTATCACGACAGCATCTGGCAGGTGCTCCCCGGCTTCCTGGAATCCGCGCCCCGCCCCGAACTCGATGAGGGTCAGGACGTCCCGCCCGCCGACGTCCTACTGGGCGGCTATGTGGGGTTTATGGGCTATGAGGCTCACGCAGACCTAGAAGTCACCGCCTTCCACAGCGAACACCCCCAGCGGGTGGCCCGCACCCCCGACGCCCTCTGGATGCCCGCCACCCACTACCTGATGTACGAGCACGATAGCGGGAAAGCCTGGCTGGTTGGCCCCGCTGACTGGGTTGAAGAGACCGCACAAAAACTGCTTAAAACCAGCACTTTACCTGAATCTATAGCCGGTCAAGAATATGCTTCGCGGGTAGTTTTACCCGACTTCCCCCTGCCCGATCGAACGGACTATCTAGCTGCTATTGCCACCGCCCAGGCTGAGATTGCTGAGGGCAACAGCTACGAGGTGTGCCTGACGGCTGAGACCTCCCAGCAGCTGCCCACCCCACTGGGTGCCGATGAACTTCTGAGCCTCTATCTGGCCCAGAGGCAGGCCAACGCCGCCCCCTACGCCGCTTTCTTACGGTGCGATGACTTCACGGTGCTCTCGTCCTCGCCTGAGAAGTTCTTGACTGTCACCGCTGAGGGCCGCGCCGAAGCCAAGCCCATCAAAGGCACCGTGCCGCGGGGTGCGTCCGCTCATGAAGATGCCCAGGCGGCCGCCTGGCTCGCGAGTGACCCCAAAACCCGGGCCGAAAACCTCATGATTGTGGACCTGCTCCGTAACGATCTTTCCCTGGTCTCCCACCCTGAGAGCGTGCGGGTGCCGGTGCTGATGGGGGTGGAATCCTACTCGACCGTACACCAGCTGGTCTCGACCATCGTCTCCCAGCTGCGTCCGGGCATCACCGCCCTGGACGCGGTCGCCGCCTGCTTCCCCGGCGGCTCCATGACCGGGGCGCCCAAGGCCGCCACCATGGCTATTATCGACCGGCTTGAGGGTCGGGCCCGCGGGGTTTACTCCGGTGCCCTGGGCTACCTGGGGGCGGACGGCTCAGCCGCCCTCTCCATCGTCATTAGGACGCTGGTGGCCCACTCGGACGGCCTTATCACCCTGGCCGCAGGTGGGGCAATCGTCGCTGACTCCGACCCGGCCGCCGAATATGACGAGATGGTCACCAAGCTCAAGGCAGCTGTGCCCAGGTAGCACCTGGTAGGGGCTGCGATAAGGTAAATAGCCCTGTGAGCTGTGGGGTAGGCGGAAGCCTACCCCTCTTTTTTTAAAAAACTCTTGCGCTTCCCCGCTCTGCAACTTAGGTTAATTACATGAGTAACTAACCAACTAACCTGCCCGCTGGGCAGGTTAGGTAACCACACAGAAGGAGGTGCTCATGCTGACCGGTGACAAACCGATCTTCCAACAAATTGCAGACCATATCAGCGGCGAAATTCTGGCAGGAACCTATGCCGAAGAAAGTCAGGTTCCCTCCACCAACGAATTCGCCCTCTTCTACCGGATCAACCCTGCAACCGCCGGTAAAGGCGTCAACCTCCTGGTCGACCAGGGCGTTCTCTATAAGAAACGAGGTATAGGCATGTTTGTGGCAACGGGGGCACAAGACATTCTGCGCACTAACCGGCGGCGCGACTTCATCGCCGGCTATATCACCCCGCTCATTGATGAGGCGCGTACCCTGGGCCTGAGCCAGGACGAGGTTCTCTCGGCCCTCCATGCTGGGTTTAACGCCGATGGGGTCGGGGGAGCGAAGGCCCATCTGTCCTCAGAAGGAAGCGGTGAGCAGGCATGACGGTAGTAGCGCGCGCTCAGGGCCTCACCAAAAAATACGGCTCCGCTCAGGCTCTCACAAACATTAACCTCACTCTTGAAGAAGGGCTTATTTACGGTCTGGCCGGGCGAAATGGCTCCGGTAAGACCACCTTGCTCGCTGCCCTCGTCGGGCAGGTCATCCCCACCAGTGGTTCTGTTGAACTCTTTGGTACCAAGCCGAGTGGGCGCGTCCTTGCCCGCACTCACTTTCAACGCACCCACCTGGCCTACCCCGACGGACTGAAAGTGCGGGACGTCCTGAGACTGGCAAGCCTAGCGTATCCGGCCTGGGACGAAACCCTGGCTGACACCCTCATCAAGGACTTTGCCCTCAACCCTGCGGCCAAGGCTCGCAAGCTATCCGATGGGCAGGCATCCGCCCTAGGAATCATCGTTGCCCTCGCCAGCCGGGCAGAACTCACCCTCATGGACGAACCCTACTCCGGCCTGGACCCTGTCGCCCGCACCATTTTCTATGACCGGCTCCTAACTGACTTTGCCCTCAACCCACGCACCATCGTCCTCTCCACCCACCTGCTCAATGAAATTGCGCCCCTGCTAGACCGCGTGCTGATGCTCCGTGACGGCGCCCTCGTACTCGACGGGTCCCACGACGAGGCTGCCACCAGCGCCCACGAAATTGCCGGTAGTCAAGACGCTATCAACGTCTACCTAGCCCGTACTGGACTAGTGGACGCCGTCGCCCGGCAGCGCGCAATCGGTTCGCTGGTCACAGCCCTACTCGCCGCCCCGCTCACCGAAACGAACGAACAGCTTGCGGTCTCGCTCGGAGTTCACATTCAACCCGTCAGCCTGCAGGACTCCCTGGCCGTACACAGCGACGCCACCTACTCACCCCTACTTGAGCCCCAAGGAGGTCGCCATGACTAGCACACTTCACGCTGAGCCCCTCTACCCAGCTCTACCGGAAGCACAGCCCACCCGTACCGGGGGAGGTACTCGTACCGTCTTCCGTATGCTCCTGAGCGAGCGGGCTACCAGCACTCTGCTTCCCCTGTTCCTGCCGCTCGGTGTTGCAGTACTTATGCTGGGACTCGCTTGGGTTCATGCGGTTCTGACCGGCCACCCGCTGGCGGACTACAGCGGCTTCATTAACCACAACTCTATGCAGGTCATTATCCTGCCCCTGGTTCTGGGTGTGACTATGCTCCTCAGCTACCGGTCACATGCCCGGCTCATACTGGGGATGGGGCTAGGGCGCTGGGACTACTTCCGTGGCTACCTCTCCTTAGCCCTCTACCGGGCAGCCCTTGCCACACTGGTCTACGCTGTAACCCTTGCCCTCGAATTGCTGAACAAGGGCTATGGGCGCGGGTGGCAGGTATTCAACCAGGACTTCGATACCTGGTCGTTTGCCTTTGATAAGACCTACAGCACCCTGGGGCGGGCATACGCGGTAACAGATTACCTAGCTACCTGGTTTATCGTCCTGCTGGCTGTGCAGGTGGCAGCCCTCTTTATTGCCATAGTCTCCCTACGCTGGGGGTCTCTGGCGATGTGCCTGATGCTGTGTGTAGTGGTCCTGCTCATCTTCAATATTTCCCGTCAGCTCTTCGGTGCAACTGCCTGGGATATGGGTATTGGCACCCTCTGGGGCCAGTTCCATTCTGATTACGATACCTACAACGTCTGGGAGCTAGCTGCAGCTCAGGGCGGCGTCGCTGACCGGGATATCTCTGTATTTGATCATCCTCCCCTTGAGTTGATCGTGTGGAAGTACGGTTTGCTCGTCTTCCCCCTCTGCGCCGCCTACCTGCTCTCCGCTGTGAGCTGGGCCCGAGCGTCCCTACGCTAACCTGCCCTGCCTGCTACCCCCTAAAAAGTGCAAGTGCCCCGTGAAAAGTGACAGGCACTTGCACTTTTCGCGGGGTAAATATCTGCCGGTCTACTAGACTAAAAAGCATGACTAACCTCTCCACCCCCCTCCCTATCGAAGAAGCCCGCGAACGCCTGCGCGAGCTCATCAGCGAACTAGCCGTCGTGCGCGGCAAGGTCACCCTGGCCTCCGGTAAGGAAGCCAACTACTACGTCGACCTGCGCCGTATCACCCTGCACCACGAGGCCTCCCGCCTGGTCGGCCAGGTCATGCTCGACCTGCTCGACTCAGCCGGTATCGAGTTTGACGCCGCAGGCGGCCTGACCATGGGCGCTGACCCCGTCGGTCACGCCATCATGCGCACCGCTGGCGACCAGGGTCGCGCCATCGACACCTTCGTGGTGCGTAAGGCCCAGAAGTCCTACGGCATGGGCCGTCAGGTTGAGGGCCCCTCGGTTGAAGGACGCCGCGTGGTAGCTGTCGAGGACACCTCCACCACCGGCGGTTCCGCTCTTACCGCCGTCGAGGCCCTGCGCAAGGCAGGTGCCGAGGTGGTGGCTGTTGCCGTCATCGTTGACCGTGCCACCGGTGCCAAGGAGCACATCGAAGAGGTTGCGGGCGTTCCCTGCCTCTACGCCTACTCCAAGACCGACCTAGGCCTGGACTAAACTTCTAGAAGAAAACGTTAGCGAAGGAGCACCCGTGTGGGGCTTCTTTGCCTTGATAAGGGGTATGGGATGAGCGAAGAACACAAGGAGGCGCCCGCCACAGCTTTGGCGGGCACAGCTGCTGAGGCCGGGGCTGAGAGTGTCGCTGAGGCAGGGCGCGAAGTGGGGGTTGGCCCTTGGGAGGGCGAATGGCCAGAAGGCGATCACTGGGACCCCGAGCTGCTGCGCGAGGGCGACCGCCGCAACGTCCTTGATCACTACCGCTACTGGACCATGGACGCCATCATTGCCGACCTGGATACCCGCCGCCACTCCTTCCACGTGGCGATTGAGAACTGGCAGCACGACCTGAATATCGGCACCGTGGTGCGCACTGCCAATGCCTTTTTGGCTAAGGAAGTGCACATCATCGGTAAGCGCCGCTGGAACCGGCGCGGGGCCATGGTGACCGACCGCTACCAGCACGTGCGCCACCACCCCACCGTCGAAGACTTCGTAGCCTGGGCGCGGGGCGAGGGGCTTGCCATTATCGGCATTGATATTTTCCCCGACTCCAAGCAGCTTGAAACCTACGACCTGCCCAAGGAGTGCGTCCTGGTCTTCGGGCAGGAAGGCCCGGGCCTGTCAGAGGAGATCCATGCAGCTGCCGAGGCAACCCTGTCGATTGAACAGTACGGTTCAACCCGTTCTATGAACGCAGCAACCGCCGCCGGTATCGCCATGCATGCCTGGATTCGCCGCCACGAGTTTGGCCAGCGGGTGAGCTAGACCTGGGAGCGGATGCCTGCCCCAACGGCGTCCGTCACGCTTGCCTGCCGCTCTGGCCCACCGGCGTCCGCACGCTAACAATCTGCTGAGTGCCCACGAGAGTCGCGGAATGCCCACGATTCTTGTGGGCACTCCGCGATTTTCATAAGCACTTGCATTTCTGCAAAAACTTTCCCCCTGAAGTATTTTATTAATGTACTAGCGGGTCTAGAATAGCTCTGTAGGCGAAAGACGAGAGCAAAGAGGTGCAGCATGGCTACGAAACCAGAACCCAACAAGAACCCCCAGGGTGCACCCGCTACCCAGCTGCCTGCCACCAGCAGCCCCCGTAAGCTCCTCACTGCCCTGCTCACCCCGCTCTTCATGGCCCTCATGGCCATCTCGGTCGTCAATGTCGCCCTCACCCCTATCGGGCACTCCCTCAACGCGGGGTCCAGCCAAACCCAGTGGGTCGTCTCCGGCTACGCCCTGGCTTTTGGCGTGCCCCTGGTTGCCGCCGGTCGTATCGGCGACGCCACCGGCCGCCGCCGCATGTTCATGATCGGGGTTTCCTTCTTCACCCTGGGCTCCCTGCTCAGCGCCGTCGCACCCACCATCGAAATCCTCATCGCCGCCCGCGTGCTCCAGGGCCTCGGTGCAGGCTTCTTCAACCCCCAAACCACGGGCATCATCCAGGCCAACTTCACCGGCCAGGCCCGCGCCCGTGCCTACGGCATGTTCGGTACGGTGGTAGCGCTCGCCGTCATCGTGGGGCCGGTGCTCGGTGGCTTCCTCATGCAAATCTTCGGCGATGCCCTCGGCTGGCGCATGATGTTCCTGGTCAACGTGCCTATCGGCCTAGCCGGGCTCCTGCTGGCCCGTCTCTGGGTGCCCAACGATCGGCCGTCCGCCCCCGCGCACCGCGCCCGCCTCGACCTAGACCCCGTCGGTATGACCACCCTGGCCCTGGCAATCTTCGCGGTACTCTTCCCCTTCGTCGAGCGCAGCGGCAACCCACTGGTCTGGGCGGTTCTGCCCGTCGGTCTTGCCCTCATCGCCTTCTTTATTGCCTGGGAAAAGCGCTATAAGAAGGCCGGACGCCCGCCCATGCTCGATATCGACCTGGTGACCAAGCCTGCCTTCCGCAACGGCATCATGATTGTGACCCTCTACTTCTTGGGCAACACCAGCGTGTGGCTGGTTATCCCCATCTACGTGCAGAACCACCTGGGCCAAAGCGCGCTGACCGCCGCGCTGATTACCATTCCCTCCTCCCTGCTGTCTGCGTTTGCAGCTCCCTGGGCAGGACGCCGCGTGCTGGCTATGGGGCGCCGTATGGTGATGCTGGGGTTCGGGTTGTCGCTCACCTCGATTGTGGCCACTATGCTCACCGTGACCCCGGTGGAACAGGGCCTGCTACCGGTGTGGGCCCTGGCTGTGCCCCTGATTCTGATCGGTGCCGGTGGTGGTTTGGTGATTTCTCCCAACCAGACCCTGACCCTGGCGTCCGTGCCTCCCGCCATCAGCGGTGTGGCTGGCGGCGTGCTCTCCCTCGGCCAGCGTATGGGCACCGCGATCGGTACCGCCATCATTCCCTCAATCCTCTACGGGCTGGTGGAGTCGGGTGCCCACTGGAACATCGGGCTCATAGCCTCCTTCGGAGCTATCGTGCTGACCCTCTCCCTGGGCCTCACCTTCACCATCGCCGACCGCCGCCGCGAACTGCGCGAGGGGTAACACTAGCCCGCGCCCGCTTCATAAAAGTGCTTATCAGGTACAGTAAAAACATTCCCTGTACACACATTCCGCCTAGGTTAGCCGTTTCTTAACCAGAGCAGCTACCTACGGCATCAGCACACACAATGGAGTGAGGTTGATATGGACAAGCCCCACATCACGGGTGACCACCTGCAAAAATACAGTGCAGCTCCCACCCAGGCCATAGACCAGATTCACCGCTCGCGCGGCTCCCAGGCTCCAGAGGTTGAAGCCGGCGAACGCAAAAAGCGCCTCATCGGCCTCTTCGGCGGCCTGCTTGCAGCCGCCCTGGTTTACGTCATCATGCCCGGTGAGGTACCCGACGCCGCGCGCCTGACCGCAGCCACCGCCGTCCTGATGGGTGCCTGGTGGATGACCGAGGCCCTACCCATTCCCGCTACCGCCCTGCTGCCGCTGGTGATTTTCCCTGTCTTCAACAGCGAAGTAAAAATCAACGACATCGGCGCTAGCTACGGCAACAACATCATCTTCCTCTTCATGGGCGGATTCCTGCTGGCCCTGGCCATGCAGCGCTGGAACCTACACCGCCGCATCGCCCTGCTCACTCTCAAGGTCATGGGTACCAAGCCCTCCATGATGGTTGCGGGCTTCATGGTAGCCACCGGCTTTCTCTCCATGTGGGTCTCGAATACCGCCACCGCCGTCATGATGATCCCCATCGGTGTCTCTGTGCTCATGCTGATTGCCCAGGCCAGCGGCACCACCGACATTAAAATTGAGGACGGTGCGTCCCCCGACGACCAGGCCGTCAAGGACGCCGTGATCAAGTCCGACTTCGGAACCGCCCTCATGCTGGGTATCGCCTACGCCGCCTCCATCGGCTCCCTCGGCACCCTGATCGGCACCCCGCCCAACACCCTGCTTGCCGGTTACATGGCAGACACCCACGACGTGCACATCGGCTTTGGCCAGTGGATGCTGGTGGGCGTACCCCTGTCGGTGATCGTGCTCTTTGTCTGCTGGTTCCTGCTCACCAAGGTACTCTTCAAACCCGAAATTAAAGAGATTCCCGGTGGTAAGAAACTCATCGCCAACGAATACGCCAAACTCGGTGCCATGAGCTCGGGCGAACTGCGCGTGCTCATCATCTTTATCGCTGCCGCCCTGGCCTGGATTTTCGTCCCTATCATCTGGTCTAAATCACCACCCATCACCGATGCTGGCATCGCCGTCGCCGTTGGCCTGCTGCTCTTTGCACTACCCGCCGGTGGCACTGCCAACAAGGGCGTGCGCCTCATCGACTGGGAAACCGCAACCAAGCTGCCCTGGGGCGTCCTGCTCCTCTTCGGCGGCGGCCTAGCCCTCTCCGGCCAGTTCACCAGCTCCGGCCTCACCCAGTGGATCGGCGACTCCGTTGGCGCCCTCGGCACCCTGCCCATCCTCGTCATCGTGCTGCTGGTGACCACCGGCGTCATCTTCCTCACCGAACTCACCAGTAACACCGCCACCGCAGCCACCTTCCTACCCGTCGCCGGCGGCATCGCCATGGGCATGGGCTACGACCCCATGCTGCTTGCCATCCCCGTCGCCCTCGCCGCCACCTGCGCCTTCATGCTCCCTGTAGCGACCCCGCCCAATGCCATCGCCTACGGCTCGGGCTACGTCACCATCGGGCAGATGGTCAAGGGCGGCCTCTGGCTCAACCTCTTCTCCATCGTGGCGATCACCGCCGTGACCATGACCCTGGCCATGTGGATCTTCGCGCTGTAAACCGTATTCAAAAGGTTTGGCAGGCTCGCGCTGGCTGCGACCCTCTCGCCTGGTTCGCTTCGCTCACATGGGCGATTCACGCCAGCCGCCGAGCCAGCAGCTGCGCTGCGACCCTGCTTCACTCACCTTTTGAATACTCCTCACTAAACCCATAAAAACCCAACACCCTAACACCGGCAAGCACCAAAAGCCGGTGTTAGGGTGCTTAAGACCCCCAGAAACACATGGTTTTCTGTGGGTTTATGTCCGAAATTAGTGTGGGAAACCTACCCTTTCCCGCCGCGCCCTTGGTAAACTGAAAAGCAGGCAGGCGCTCGCCCCACCGCGTCCTTACACGCACCGGGTGCAGCACCAACTCACACCAGGCCACCAACCGGGTGGCCCCACCGACAACCAAGGAGTCAGCATGCCTATTGCAACCCCTGAAGTCTACGCAGAAATGCTCGAAAACGCCCGCGCCAAGGGCTTTGCGTACCCCGCAGTCAACGTCACCTCTTCACAGACCCTGAACGCAGCTATCCGCGGCTTCGCAGAAGCAGGCTCAGACGGCATCATCCAGGCCTCCACCGGTGGCGCCGCCTACTGGTCAGGCCCCAACAAGAAGAACATGGTTGTCGGCTCCCTCGCCTTCGCTGCCTACGCACGCGAAGTTGCCAAGCAGTACGACGTCAACATCGCCCTGCACACCGACCACTGCCCCCAGGACAAGCTCGACGACTTCGTGCTGCCCCTGCTCGCAGAATCAGAGAAGGCTGTAGCCCGCGGCGAAGACCCCATCTTCAACTCCCACATGTGGGATGGCTCCGCTATCTCCCTCGAAGAGAACCTCAAGATCGCTCAGGAACTGATCGAGCGCACCTCCAAGAACCACCAGGTTCTCGAAGTTGAAATCGGCGCTGTTGGCGGCGAAGAAGACGGCGTTGAAGGCGCTATCGACGACTCCCTCTACACCACCGTTGAGGACGCCATCAAGACCGTTGAGGCCATCGGCCTGGGCGAAAAGGGCACCTACATGGCAGCCCTGACCTTCGGTAACGTTCACGGCGTTTACAAGCCCGGTAACGTTCACCTGCGCCCCGAACTGCTCAAGGAAATCCAGACCGAGGTCGGCGCCAAGTACGGCAAGGGCGAAAAGCCCTTCTTCCTGGTCTTCCACGGCGGTTCAGGCTCCACCGAGCAGGAGATTGCAGATGCAGTGTCCTACGGTGTTATCAAGATGAACATCGACACCGACACCCAGTACGCCTACACCCGCCCCGTTGTGGACCACATGTTCCGCAACTACGACGGCGTGCTCAAGGTTGACGGCGAGGTCGGCAACAAGAAGACCTACGACCCCCGCGTATGGGGTGCAGCTGCTGAAGCTGGCATGGCTGCTCGCGTGGTTGAGGCTGCCCAGCAGCTCGGCTCCGCTGGTACCTCCGGCAAGTAAGCCTTGTAGCTAGGCTCGTTAGCCTAGACCAAAGGCGCCGGACGCTCCCGCTTGTGTGGGGTGCGTCCGGCGCCTTTGTCGTATGTGGGGCAGCCGTGAATGTGAGCGGACGTCCGCCCCGGCTAGACGATGGACAGGAAGGTCATGATGTTCACCAGGTTGGTGAAGTCAATGAACATGCCACCGACGATGGGCAGGATGAAGAAGGCCAGCTTAGAGGCCTTGTACTTGGTGACCAGGGAGGCCATGTTGGCGATGCCGTTGGGGGTTGCACCCATGCCGAAGCCGCAGTGGCCGGCGGTGAGGATGGCGGCGTCGTAGTCTGCACCCATGGCTCGGAAGGTGACGAAGTTAGCCCAAACCCACATGAGCGCAATCTGGGCCAGCAGCAGCACGATGAGGGGGATAGCCAGCTCGGCCAGCTGCCAGAGCTGCACGTTCATAAGGGCCATTGCCAAAAAGACGTTGAGGCCGATGTTGCCCAGGACTTCGACTTCCTGCTCGGGCACGAGCTCGTGGTATTCCTTGGAGTTGCGGCGGTCGCTGATGTAGCGCAGGGCGATGGCGATAATCATGGGGCCCATGTAGCTGGGGAAGGCGGCGCGTTCGGTGAGCTGGCCGACCAGGTAGTTGAGGGCTTCGGTCAGGTAGCTACCGATGAACATGGCGACCAGGATTATGATGAAGCCGTGCAGGACGCTGTCGGCGTCGAGCTTGCGGGGGCGTACGGTCAGCAGGGCCGTGTTGATGTTGACCTGGTGGGAGGGCTCTTTTTCAAGCAGGTTGTGCTTGATGATGAGACGGTTGGCAAGGGGGCCGCCCATGAGCGAGCCGGCGATTAGACCGAAGGTTGCTGCGGTGTAGGCGACGGTTTCTGCGCCGGTGACGCCGGAGGCCTCAACGAGCGGGGCGATACCGCCGGAGACGCCGTGGCCGCCGGTCATGGGGGTGGAGCCGGTCATCAGGGCCAGGGCAGGGTCGACGTTCACGACGGGTGCCAGCAGGACGGCCACGATGTTCTGGGCGATACAGAGACCTGTTGCTACCAGCAGGAAGAGACCGACCTTAGAACCGGCTGACTTCAGCACCTTAAGGGAGGCTCCGTAGCCCACCGAGGTGAAGAAGATGACCATGAAGAAGCTCTGCAGGGTGGTGTCGAATTTGACGGTCAGAATCCCGGTCTGGTTGAGCACCAGGTTGACCAGGGAGAAAAGGAAGCCGCCGATCACGGGTGAGGGGATAGCGAAGCGCTGGAAGAAGTAGAAGCGGTTCTTAATCCACATACCGAGCAGGAGTAGCATTACTGCCCAGCCGGCGGACTGAACCATGGTGAGTTCAAGCGTCATAGAGGTCTCTCTGTATCTGTGATGGTGTGTGTTTTCCACTTCGTCGGTGAAGTTGACCTTTCACACTATACGGGACGTCTTGGTGTGGTACGGCTGGGTTTGCATCACAGTGAGGTGCGCGGACGCCTCCCGTCGGCAGGTGCGGGAGTAGCTGGCGGGCGGAGCTAGGCCTAAATACAAAAAAGGGGGTTTTTGGGAGTTAGGGGCGCTTGGTTATGGTGCTATCTCCCAAAATGGGGTGTTTTTGGGAGATAGGGTGGCATAAGATTTCCTGTAACTACCAAAAAGATGAGATTTTGGGAGATAGGGGAGCATGAAAAAATACCGGAGCCTCAAATCTATTTTTCACCAGTTCGACCGGCAGACCGCTGAAAGGTTCGCGCAAGAACGACGTGATATGGGGTACGAAACCAGCTTTGTTCTGGGCGACCACACTCTGTTTTACACAGTGACCCCCCAGCTGCTCCTTCTGCAGGAACAGATCCTGCTGAATGAGAGAACTCTTGAGGAACTTGCCGCTAGTCTTCCCGCGACTGCTCGGGCAAGTTACCTGTATGAGCTCATCACTCAGGAGATTTCAGCGACGAACGAGATTGAGGGGGTGCGGTCAACCAGGCAAGAGATCCAGGAGGCCCTCGACGCTGAACCCTCTGATAACAAGAAGTTTAGAGAGATTGCTCGGCTCTATCTTGAGCTATCGCAGGGCAAGGTTGACGTTCCGCATACCCTGGAAGAAGTACGAGCTACCTACGACCGCCTTTTTGGGTCAGAGATCGCTGATGAAGACCGCCCTGATGGCAGGCTTTTTAGGGCTGGTCCTGTCTTTGTGCATGATGGGGCAGGCAAAATTATTCATACTGGTGCTCGCGACGAAGAGGCACTTGAACAGCAGCTACGGGCTATGTTTGACCATCTTGAGAACACCGAGGTGCCCTTTCTTCCTTCTAGAGCTGTCTCGCACTTTATGTTTGAGGCGGCCCACCCCTTCTATGACGGCAATGGACGCTTCGGGCGTTTTTTCTTAAGCGCCCAGCTGCAGGAGGTTCTCTCTACCTACACGGTGCTTGCCCTCTCGCACCTTATAAAGCAGAAAAAAGAGGAATACCACAGGGCTTTTACCGAAGCTGAGGAGCCGCTTAATTATGGTGAAGTCACACTATTTGCCCATGTAATACTTGGGTTCATACGTGACGCACAGCTTGAACTCATTGATGATTTTGAGGCAAAGAAACAGATGATGCAGTTGCTGCATGAGCGTGTCGATGGGCTTAAGTCAGGCGAGTCTGAGCTGTCGGCTGGCGCGCTTGATGCGCTGTTTATTCTGGGTCAGGCTCATCTTTTCAGCGGGGGCCGCGGAATTGAATGGAGCGATTTAGCGCAGATTCTTGGGAAGTCGCGAAATACGGTTCGGGCCTATCTTGTTGAAGTGGAACAAGAAAGACTGGTTGAGCGCACCTCGTCCCGTCCCCTGCGCGTGCGGTTGAGTGAGGCAGGCAAGGCCCTCCTTTTCCCCGGGCACGCGTAGACTTTTTGTAGTTACAAGAATTTGAGTTGAATGGAGTACCCATGTCACTTGCCGGTAAGAACCTGCTAGATGGCCCCGCCCCCACCCTGCTGCCTGAAGAGCCTGAGCTGACGGCCCGCGTCCGCGCCGGTGAAGCTCCTGCTGACCTTGCGCAGGCCTTCCCCAAGTCGTCGCTGGCCTGGGCCCTGCTGGCTGAAGAAACCCTGAGCGCCGGTAGGACTCTTGAAGCCTACGCCTATGCGCGCGTGGGCTACCACCGCGGTCTGGACGCCCTGCGCGGCAATGGTTGGCGCGGGCACGGCCCGATTCCGGTGAGCCATGAACCGAACCGGGGTTTCTTGAAGGCCCTGCTGATTCTGGGTCAGACCGCAGCAGCGATCGGTGAGACGGATGAGGCTGAGCGTATTGAGAAGTTCCTGAACGACTCCGACCCGGCTGCCGCCGCCGAGCTGGCCTAGGTTGTATCTAGGTTCTCCGGTGGCTCTAGATGTTGAGCAGATTACCTTGATCAGGCTCAACACTCGAGCAGAAATCGGGTAGACTATAGAGCAACATTCATCCCCGTTGCGTACGGTCCTTTGTGACTGGCTGATCCGTTAGCCGTGTACGCTACGGGGATTTTTCTATAAAATTTAGACATGATTCTGCCTTCAGACCTGGCAACAAAACACCCTCCGCAACGTACCAAATCATGGCTTGATATAGACCAACAGGTAGCCAAACTAGAGATGCGTGGGTTGCCTTTAGACGATTCGCAGCGGGTTCTTTTATCCAACTTCCTTGCGCACCAGAACTACTACCGTTTCAGCGGTTACTTTAAGCAGTTTATGGAACCTGCTCCGGCTGATGAGTTCAAGCCGGGAACGACTCTCGAACAGCTTCTGACGGTCTACTCGCTTGATGATCAGGTGCGGCTACTGGTTTTTCGTGGTGTGCAGGTGATTGAACCAATTATTAGAACACGGGTAGCTTTTCGCCTGGCTGAAGGGGCAGAGAACGGGCCTACCTGCTATCTTTTGAGAAGCGCATACGAGCCCTCCCGCCCTAGTAACCTGCCGCCTCGTGGAATGCCTCTGGCTGATTGGCAGGCTAAACACGCGGGTCTTACTCGTAGCCGTGAATCTTTGATGAGAAGTATTGAAGACACCTTGAGTCGCGAGGAACTGTATCTTCAGCACTTTGTGAATCAGGGGCAGCAGGTTCCTTTGTGGGCAATGGTAGAGGCAATGTCTCTCGGGGATCTCTCAAAGATGGTGAGCACCTGGAAAGATACTAACCAGATACAGCGTCTGATGGAGGACCTAGGGTTTACACGAGCTGAGGAACTACGTCGAGCTATTGGTAACGTGAATTTCTTTCGGAACCTAGCTGCTCACCATAACCGGTTGTGGGGTAGGCGTCTTACTCGTCCTGTTGCAAAGTCACCGTGGAGGGGCGCAACAGGTTTAGAGTATTCAGGGTTACCGGTGGAAGCTCCCGTTCACATTCTGCGTCTGTTGTCTGATTGGGTGGACCATATTCAGGGAAACCAGACGTACTCAACTGAGCTATGGCAGCTTATCGGTAGCGATGCAACGTACGAAGAAGGAATGCTTTTCCCGTCTCTATAGATACCTTCAAATCTCAGCCCCAGCTGCCGCCGCCGAGCTGGCCTAGCCCCTGACCGCCCCAGATTTTCTTAGAAATATGAGGAAAATTTGGGGCGGTTTGTCTTCGTTCAACAAAAGGGCGTAGGCTGATTAACGCAACAGTTTTCAACGACGAAAATGAATGGGAGACCCCCTCATGCGCATTGGCGTACCCCGCGAAATTAAGCCCCAGGAACAGCGCGTTGGACTCACCCCCGATGGCGTGCTGGCTCTTGTTCAGGCTGGCCACGACGTGCTGATTGAGAAGGACGCCGGGCTCGGCGCAGGCTTCTCCAATGAGGAATACGAGAAGGCAGGCGCTACCCTGGTCAGCCAGGACGAGGCCTGGAACCAAGCTGAACTGCTGGTGAAGGTCAAAGAGCCAATTGAATCCGAGTACAAGTACCTGCGCGAGGATCTGACCCTTTTCACCTACCTGCACCTGGCTGCCGATAAGCCCCTGACCGAGGCCCTGCTGGCTGCGAAGACCCGCGGTATTGCGTACGAGACTGTGCGTAACGGCCGTGCCCTGCCCCTGCTGCTTCCCATGAGTGAGGTGGCGGGCCGTCTGGCTGCTCAGGCTGCGACTCAGTACACCATGGCTACCGAGGGTGGCCAGGGTATTCTGCTGGGCGGCGTGCCCGGTGTTGCCCCCGGCCGTGTGGTGGTTCTGGGTGGCGGTAACGTGGGTACCCACGCCGCCAAGCTCGCTGTTGGTGCTGGTGCTGAGGTTACCATTCTTGAGGGCTATGGCCCCCGCGTGCGTGAACTGTCTGACCTGTTTGGCTCCAGCGCACGCGTGCTGAACTCCACTCCCGCGAACATCGAGCGTGAAATCGCTGAGGCCGATGTGGTGATCGGTTCGATTCTGGTCCCCGGTGCTAAGGCTCCTAAGGTGGTGCGCCGTGAGCACCTGAAGACCATGAAGCCCGGCACTCTGCTGATTGACGTTGCCATTGACCAGGGCGGCTGCTTCGAGACCTCCCGCCCCACCACCTACGCTGACCCGATTTTTGAGGTGGACGGCATCCGTCACTACTGCGTTGCCAACATGCCCGGTGCTGTGCCCCGCACCTCGACGATCGCCCTGACCGATGCTACCTTGCCCTACGTGCTGAAGCTGGCTGCTGGTGTAGATGAGGCTCTAGCTAACAACCCCGACCTGGCCCTGGGCCTGAATACCGATGCTGGCAAGATTACTTTCCCCGGCGTTGCTGAGGCCTTCCCCGAGCTGCCTGCCGCCTAGTCACTAGACGCAGCTTAAGGGTGCGGACGCCCGCCCCACCTTCCTGCCCTGTGGCAGGGGAGTGGGGCGGGCGTCCTTGTGTGTTTCTAATGGGGTCTTTATTTTGTGGAGACGTGCTTACCCTCGTATCTGGGAAGTACCGGCATAGCCCAGCGGAAGAGCACGAAAGCAACCAGCCCGGTGATGGCCTGGTTGGCAACTGCGCCGGGGACGCTCTGTGCGAAGGGCTCGGGGAGGAGAACCTCGTGCACCAGAATGGTGGTACCGACTAGCAGACCAATGAAGAGAAGCGATGCTCCGAGAGAAATGAGTGCAGGTTTAACCGGTGTGAAAGTCCTTGGTAACGGCATGAGGTTAAGCCCGATATAGACAAGGAGGACGTTAGCCATTCTGAACCAGATACTGTCGATGTGATCCACCCAGGCTATAAGGCTAAACCCGAAGGCTGCTAGCAAAGATGGCCAAACCGGCGCCCCGAAGACTAGGTTCTTGGTGCTGGAGCTAGTCATGAGTGGTTCTCTTCAAGGGGGTGGTAGCCGGGGGTGACGAAGCGGTGGAATAGCAGGGTGGTGACTGCCAGGAGGGGGAGGCGCCAGCTGGCACTGGCGGGGTCGTCTAGGCCGGGGTAGAGCAGGGCAAGGACGGCCACTGCGAAAACCGTCTGGGAGGCTAAACCATAGCTGATAGGCAGGGTTCTTTTTGCTGATGCTCGACGACGGCTGATGTAAAAACCGAACGCTACACAGCAGAAGATAAGAACCATATTGAGCAGGTGGGCCTGGAACATGAGACTGGCTGCGAGAGCTATAAAGAGGGCGGTGATGGTGAGGGCTTGTGGCCAGCTGCCGCCGATACGTTCCTCGTAGGCGTAGGGTGCGGACGCCTGCTGCACGGCCGGGCGGGACTGGATGGTCTGTTCGGTCATGGGAATCTCCTCCTTGAGATTTCTACCATTGTAGAACTGTGGGCTCTAGTCAGGCTAGGGTTACCTGTTATTTTTCGTTGGGTGTGACGGGTTTACTCTTGTGAATCCAGGGCATCGCGAACCGGGCTGCCATGGTGAGGGTGCCAAAGCTGCTGATGAGGATTGCAATGTTTGACCAGGCATCTGTTTCTGGCTCGGTGAGAATATGCCATATAACGGTAAAGAACCAGATGATGAGGGCTGCGAAGAAGATAACGGTGTAGCTGGTGCGGGTGTATGTTTCGATACGGTCGTATTTGAGTTTGGACTGATCTTGCGTGTACCAGATAGGGATAAATACGAGTGGGAAGAGCCCAGCTAGGTAGCCGTGTCCTGCAAGTGTGACGGCGAGCATGCCTGTGTATATGGCTGCGAGGAGAAAGGACGGCCCCCAGGGCGCTCCGTTGGCCTGGTAACCAACTTTTTCGGCGGGCTGTAAGGGTGTTGTCATGGCGGTAACCTCCTTGTTGTCTGCCTACTCCACCCAATTATATCATTGCTTACTATTTGGGGGGATAGAGAAAAGGTCGCAACCTTTTGGTTGCGACCTTTTCTCATACACACACATTTCTTTCGCACCCATCCCTCACGGGAGGAGCTACAGAGGTTATACACATTTCTCTGAAAGGGGTGACTCATCGTCACGGTGAGATTCTCAGTCTCTTGAGGTGGTGAGGTTTTCTCTCCTCGTCCTCATGTCTTTAACTATGGCACCCCAACCTTTGAGCTCAATTCGGGGAACCTGTGCGAAACCTAAGAAAATACTTTTCTTGTGAAGTTTTTGGGGGTGCGGGGCTGGGTTAGCCGCTGGTGCAGCCCCAGGCGTCCGCACTTGTAGCGCAGTCGTCAGCAACCAGGCCAACCTGTGTGCGCCAGACTCGCACCAGCTGCGGGTCGCTGGTACGGCTGACTGTACCGTCGATGACCTGCCAGGGCCCGCCGTCGACGGAGTATTCACCGCGGTAGGTGGTGGTCAGGGCGAAGTAGTAGTCGCCGGGGTCTGTGTAGCGGTGGGAGGTGTCGGTGGGCTGGTCCCAGACGTCCGCGCCGAGCTGGTAGCCGGGGTAGGTAATTGGCCCGAGGGAGGCGCCGTCTCCGTAGTCGAAGGTGTAGGAGATGGGGGTTGCACGAAGTACGACGTTTTGGCCGTTGATGGTGCGCGTGAATTCTTGGGGGTTGGGGTTGGCCCAGAAGTTGGTGTTGTAGTTTTTGAGGGTGTGGGGCGCGCGTTCTTGGTGGGGTGTGGCGGCTGCGATGGGGAAGGTGTCGAAGTCGTGGGTGGTGAGCGTGACACGGACGGTGCGTAGTACGGTTTGCCCGTTTTCTTCGGCAAGTTCTAGACCTGCGGCTTCGAGTTCTGCTGGGGTGAGGGGGACGCAGCCGATGGGGCCTTGGGGAGTGTTGTAGGGGGTGTCTGCACCGTCGGCCCAGTCGGCTGGGACGAGGGAGAGGACGCCGAGGTCCCCGTCGCTTGCTAGGCAGTAGGTTCCCGGGGAGGGCGCGCCTCCTACTTGGAGGGCTGCGCGGTTGGGGCCTCGGGGCTTATCGAAGTAGATGAGTTTAACCGCTGTTAAGGTGTCGGTGAGGGTACCTTCTACCTTGTGGTCTTCGACTATTGTTTCATCTTGTTCGAAGCCGGTTGCGGTTTCCCAATCGTATTCAATACTTACCTTGAATTCATTACCATCAGTTTCACCAGAATCGTTAGCTGTAGCGGAGTTGAGGGGCACAAATAGTCCAAGTGATAGCAGAGGGATGACTAAGCAGTATTTCTTCACTTTATTTGACTACCTTTCCATCGGACACCTTCCATTCCCCATCTTTAAAAGTCACAATAATTTCATATCCATTGAGATTTGCTTCAGAATTATCGATGCTCTTAATGTTTTGAACTTCATTGATAATGCCGTTCTCAACGGTGATGTTTGCCCCCAGGCTGTATGCGCTATTCCCTAGGTGCGTGACCAGTTCTCTATTTGCGTGTACGTCACGCTTAAGGCCTATAATCCATCCACCGTTTTTATAAAGCTTGTCGACGGAGTCGATAAATCGTAAATCAGCCTCATAGGTATCTTCATACATATGTTTGAGGTCTTGCGTGTCTCCAGTTTGAATTGCGTAGTTTCGCATGTCGTTCCAGTAGTTGATGAACAGGAGCATGGCATCGGTGCTTTCCACGTTCATGCCTTCTGGAGCAACCGGTTTGGGCACATTCTGGGCGGGGCCGTGCTCGTCAGCAGCGCGATATTCACCTTCGGGTGCTTTTGAGCCACCCGAATAATTGGTTTCTTCTGCGCCGGCAGTTTCCTCAACGGCGCTCGCAGAGCTGGCCACTACTGCGGAAGTTGTGGTGCTTGTATCTGGCTCGGGAACTGAGCCTGATGCCTGCGCACCGCAGCCTGTGAAAGCTAGTAGTGCGATGGCGGTGAAAGCCAGATTTCGGGTAGATACGCTCTTCATAAGTCCCTCCTGGTGACATCTTTGTGACTAGGTCTTATGTGTGTTTATAGTGCTGGGTTTGTGCCATGGCAAGGGTTTTCGTGCTCTTGCCTGGTTTTTGACAGCAGATTACGCCCGGAAGTGTGAGTTATCCACAGATTTCAGCATCTGACGTGGGCTAATAGGCCTACAGGTAGAGCTGCGGAAAGTATTAAAGCTGATTCCGTTGTTTGTCCTCTTGCTCTATCTAGCGGCCCTTCAAAATATCACGAGCAAAGCGCCCCTCATATGGTGGTCTGAGGAGCGCTTGTAGCAATTTAGAGTGTTGGCTAGAAAAGGGTGTCGGAAGAACCATCTGCCGTATTGGTGAGAGGCACATTCTCGCGCTCTAGCCCGTAGTGGCGGCGATTGATAGCTTTCCCAAGTGCGTTGGGAATGCCCACTACCAATGCGTTACCCATGCAGAAAGCACGATGCCCGTCAGTTAAGCCTGCATCGGTCCAGCCCTTCGGAAAACCCTGAATCTGGTCTAGTTCATCGGGAATAAGACGGCGTAGACGGCCTGATTCTGTCTTTACAACATGTTTAAATCGTGAGGCACCAGCTCCGCCCTCGCCGGTCAAAATGGTACGTGCCGGGCGGTCAAGGGGGTCGGGGAAAGACATGCTACCTTCTGAGTAGGTATATTTGAACCCACTGGCTTTATTGATACGTTCTTCTTTTTTGCCACCTTTTAGGTATTCCCAGGCCTGGATTTTGCTAGGTTCAATAAAGAACTGGTCTGGCACTTCGGTCTCGTCGACCACGATATCCCCGAGGGTAAGACACTTGCCTGTGTACAGAGCTTCTGGCTTCGCGGTATAAATCTTACCGTGCTGCATTACGCCGGCATCTTGGAACCGTGAAGTTTTTGCACCTAGACCAAAGCTTTGAGTTACTTCAAAGGGGTCAATACTAATGCTGAAGTTATCTTCGCGAGCTAGGCTCTGAGTAATGGGGAAGGCTTCGGCAAAAACTCCTTCGGTACGCAGGGTAGCTTCCAAGTCCCATGTCATATCGGTAAGTTCTGCATAAATGTACACGCGTTTACGTTTCTGAGGGTGGCCGTAGTCAGCCGCGTTAATGACTCGCCATTCAACGGAATACCCCAGCGAGTAGAAGCAGGAAAGAATAATCGCGAAGTCACGTCCCCGTTGCTTTGACGGTGATTTGAGCAGGCGATCTACATTTTCAAGGACGACGTAACGAGGCTTTTTCATGTCTAGCGCACGGTAGATATCCCACCAGAGCACTCCCTTTTTGCCTTCAATGCCGTGTGACTGAGACAAGGGTTTTGAGACAGAGTAGTCCTGGCAGGGGAAGCCGCCAACGAGCATATCTGCTTCTGGAATGGTGATTTCACCATTTTCAGCCATATCGAGGGCCTTGTTGATGTCTTCGTTGAGGAAGTTTTCTTCTCCAAAACGTGCAACGTAGCAGCGAGCAGCAAACTGTTTGGTGGGTGTTCCTGGGGGTTCCCACTGGTTGGCCCAGACTGTCTCAAAGTTACCAGCTGAAGGTAGGCTGAAGCCGTCTTTGTTATAGCCTTCGAAGCCTAGGCGGAAGCCGCCGACGCCCGCGAAGAGCTCGATGATGCGAATCGGCTGGTCTGCCACGGTTGAACCTCCCGCTTGGAACTGTAAGTCTTAAGAGTATAGATCAGAATAGGTGTTCTGATCAATTCTATGTGATAAGCGTCTATAATTTAGGTGCTTTCTGCTTTCTGCTTTCTGCTTTCGTCGAGCGAAAAGAGTTTAGAGAATGACCAATGAGTTCACTAGGGAGTCTTTGGAATCCCTCCTAGATGTAGCTATGGGCAGGACGCTGGGGGAAGTTGACAGCAAGCGTCTTATTGATCGGTATGTGGAAACCCGTCCTGACCGTGTGGTCAAGGGGGTTCCTGGCGATATCATCGAACAATCTGTCCTGGGTCTCCCCAAAGATTCTCTCCAGAAAGCTGACCTCTTAGTTGACGGGACTCCAACGGAGCTGAAGGTAACTGGGGTCTACAAACGTGGGGAAGGGGCGAATGCGGAGTACCATGCCAAGGAACGTCTTACGATAACTAATGTGAGTTACTCTGGGGTTGTTCAAGAGAGTTTCTTAGACTCCCACCTATGGGAGAAAATTCAGAATATCTTACTGGTGTACTACCAGTATGGTGATACCCGTGCGCTCTCGACTGAAGACTACAGAAAATTCCGGTACTTGCTCTACTCAAATCTTCACTTCAGTGATGAAGAAAGAGAGATTATCAAGTCAGATTGGGAACAGGTCCATGGTTTTTTCGCCTCTGAGCGTGGCCAGTATGTTATTAGACAGCTTCAGGACTCTCAAACTGATGACGAAGAACGTCGATCCCTGAGGGCAGAGCTATCCGTTGCCCTTGGTGGGCTGATGTATTTAGAGGTTGCTCCTAAATTTCCTCGTGCCCGGTTGGCTATAAAAAACTCGTACTTCAAAGTAAAGACAAAGGAAATATTTAGCGCGAAAGCATCGCAGCAGAAATTGGCAGGGGTTTCTGGTTATTCAGATCTGCTCCAACAGATTTCTAAGTCTGTAGCACCTTACGTTGGTATGAAGCTAGGGGATATCGCTAAAGAAGCGGAAGAAGTTAAATCTTCTACCCTTGCTGACCGAATCAGCAAAGGGGCAACTAACTACATACTTGGATACATGCTGACTGGAGATTACGTTAAAGCTACTTCTATCGAAGAGCTTGCTAAAGCTGGCTTCATCGTTAAGGCAATACCCATCAAGGACACCGGTCATAAGAAGGAGGATTCTAAACTTACCCCGGTCGTATTCTCAGAATTTGAGGACGATACAGCTTTCGAAGATTCAACACTTTTTGATTACCTTTTTAGTCACAGGTTCTTATGCGGGGTCTTTGAACGTCATCAGGGGAGGGACAGAAGCCTAGATATCTTCAGGGGCGTTAAGGTTATTGAATTTTCAGACGGCATGTTTGAAGAATCTGCTCGGAAGGTTTGGGAGACAATGCGTCGCATGTACCTTCAGCAGGAGATGACCACTCACTTGGCTCTGCGAAAAGATGGAACGGTTATCTATAACAAAAACGGTTTCCCAAAGATGGGGAACAACCTACCTAAGTCCAAAGAATATGAAATCTTTATCAAAGGCACGAGCGGAGATTCATCGAAGAAACCGTTAGTCATTAATGGACATGCTTTCTACAATCTGGATTATTGGATAAAGGGTTCCCTCATGGTTGAGTTACTCAATCAATCTGAGTTCCTTTAGGGAGAGTGATTCAAAAAACTGAGGTGAAACAGGCTTGCAGCGAGCGTAAGCCTGTTTCACCTCTTTCAATCTTCTGGTCCCGCTATGTGGGCAGACCCCGGTACAAACCTCCCCTAACCCTCCGGTAAGAAGCCGGGGTGCCGCGTCCACCCGCTAAACTAGACCCCATGCGCTACACCTACCTCGGCCCGTCCGGAACCTTCACCGAAGCAGCCCTCCTCACCGTGCCCGGTGCCCCCGACGCCGAACGCATACCCGCAACGTCCGTCCCCGCAGCCCTCGACGCCCTGCGCGACGGCACCGCCGACGCCGCCATGGTGCCCATTGAAAACTCTGTTGAAGGTGGTGTGACCGCAACCCTCGACGCCATCGCAGCCCTCGACGGGTCCCTGCGCATTGTCCGCGAAGTGCTGGTGCCCATTACCTTTGTGCTGGTTGCCCGCCCCGGCACCACGCTAGAGAACGTCAAAACTATCTCAACCCACACCCACGCCTGGGCACAGGTGCGCCGCTGGGTGGCAGAGAACAAGCCGGACGCCGGCTACCTGCCCGGCTCGTCCACCGCTGGCGCGGCTCTTGGTCTGCTCAACGATAACCCGGGTTACGAGGCCGCCGTCTGCTCACCGGCAGTCGCTCAAGCCCACCCCGAGCTAGAAGTGCTGGCCCACAATATCGGCGATAACAAGAACGCCGTCACCCGTTTCGTGCTCGTCGCCCGCGACGCTGAAACTCCTGCACCGACCGGGGCCGACAAAACCACCCTGGTCATCCCGCTACCCCAGGACCGCCCCGGCGCCCTGCTTGACCTGCTCGAACAGTTCTCCACCCGGGGAATCAACCTCTCCCGCATCGAGTCCCGCCCTACCGGCGAATTCCTGGGCTCCTATTTCTTCTCCATCGACATTGACGGGCACCTCTACGACGCCCGTGTGCGCGATGCCCTGCGCGGTATCCACCGGGTCTCACCCGGCGTGCTCTACCTGGGCTCCTACCCGCGAGCCGACAAGCGCCTGGCAGCGGTAGACCCCATGCACGATGAAGAGTCCTTCAACGCTGCCCGCGACTGGGTAGAAACCCTCTTCCCGGGCGGACGGCCCGAAAGCCTCAAACACAACATCTAAATATGGGTCTACCTATAAGGGAGTCTCTGGTCCCTGAAAACACAACTAAGACTCTTCTAAGCCCCATATCTGGTGGTGTTTCCAATCATCCGGAAATCCCATCTCCTGGGCAGTAAGGAAAGGCACTGCGGATAGCGCAGAATCGACAAGAGAAGCAGTTCTACTTGCCCAGGCTGAACCAGGGGATACGGTTTCAAGAATCTTGGCAATAATGATAAGCGCGCCGTAAATTTTTTCGCTCTGCTGCCTCGGGGTGCCCTCCTGCCCCGGTGGGAGGGGCAGATGCGAGAGAGATTCTAAACCGCTAACCCTGGATAAAATACCAGTACCCATAGGAGATAAGGTGCAGTTCCATATTCTGGCGTGATGGGCAGACTTATTCCGTAGCAGTGTCAGCTGACGCAGAGCAGCTGCAAAGGGGTGATTGGGTGAAAGGCCTTTGGCCTCTTCTCTACTGAGCCCCAGGTTTCTAACATCTATGCCAATTCGGCCAGCAACCTCGTTCTGATCTGGGGTTCTCAACAGATTGAACAGCTTAGAAAGGTCCGAGAAATCTAGCACGTCCATAACAACCCAGGGCGCTAATTGAACCCCATATTTCTCCACATTGTGCTTAATATGAGAGCTATCTCGTGACCCTAACGCACGATTTACTCTTGAGGTAATAGTGCTAATGATCTGGTAGTGCTCGTATTCTCTGCCCCGGGTCACCCGAAAATTATCCCTATCGTATAAGGCGAGCGACCCAGCGCTGCTAATGATATCTGCTAAAGATGTGCGCAGGGCAATCTCAACCCGCTCAATACCGTCGTGTACTTGAGTACGTAGCTTCCGGTCAAACTCATAAAGAGCGGTAATCTCGGTAAACCGAGTTCCCTGCGCGAAGGTGTCCGTACGCACGGGACGGGGTGGATTTCCCATCGAAAGAGGTGGGTCGCTTAGTATTCTGCGGGTGTACCAGTACCCGCTTAGTCTGTAGTACCCAACAGTTGATAGCCATTGCTGAGCCTCAGCTTCATTGACATCCATGCCTCGTTCACGGAGCAGGGCAATCTGCTGCTCAATAGATGTGGGCGGTTTATGCGGTGACGTCATTGAACACTCCACGGCCTGGTGAAGGAGGGAATAGAAATCCAGCCCACACTTCACTACGGAAGGCGGGCTGAACGATTGATACCAATTATATACAGATAAGGCCCGCTTATCTAGAAAGTGTATATATTTCACTGCGGCCCGAGGCGCTCAAGCACCATATCTAGAGCCGCAAGAGTCTCTGCCACCAGCGGCGGTGCTGCTCTACTAGCTCCTCACGGGCGTTCACAAAATCACTCAGTGAACGGATCTGCATGTCATCAGGGTAGACCTGCACCTTGACCGCAGCGGGGAGCACCTGGGCGTGGAAGTCGCTGACGTCACCGAGCACGTCCCCGTCCACCTCAACGGGCAAGCTGGTATTGGGGAAGTAGACGCGGACGTCCGTACCCACAAAGTGCTCGACCACCGGGTAGCGCACCCGGGTGGGGCGCAGAATAAACTGAGCCGCCATACGCACCCAGCTACCCAGGTTGCGCGGGGTCAGCACAATCACCTCAAGCTGCCCATCGGACAGCTGAGCTGTCTGCGCAAGATTCACCCCACCCTGAATCTTGCCGGTATTGGCAACCAACACAGCCCGAATCTTGCGGCGAACGGGCGCACCGTTATTCACTGTAATCACCGCTGGGCGGCGGCGGGTGAACATGTGCCGGGTGCTAGCCTCAACATAGGCCAACCAACCGATACGGGCTTTCAAATCCTCTCGGGTGTCGGTCATAATCTGGGCGTCAAAACCTGCCCCGCCCATGACCACAAAATTGACCGGTGGAAGTTCCTTCTCGCCCTGCATCTCCATGCGAATCATGTCGATGGTGCGGCTCTGCCCGTGCAGGGCAATATTGATGCAGGCGTGCAGGTCATTGACGTCCATGTCGAGGTTGCGGGCTAGTAGGTTGCCCGTGCCCAAAGGCACGATGCCTAAGGTGGCAGTGGTGCCCGCCAGGCCGTCCGCCACAGCGCGTACGGTGCCGTCACCACCGACAGCCAGCACAATCTCAGCCCCGTCCGCCGCAGCCTGCTGGGCCATACCAAAGCCGGGGTCGTTAGCCTCAGTCTCATAGAACCTAGCCCGAGGCCAATCAGCCAGGCCCAGCTCGGCTGTAACCATGCGAATCACCGAATCAGCCCGATCCTTGGTGGGGTTATACACCACCGCAACCTGCTTCGGATTACCCGGCTCTAACATACGGTGCAGGGGCCGGTAGGCAGGGAAAAGATCAGGGCGCTCCCGCCTGCCCCTCCGCACAGAAAGAGCCACTCCGCCCAGTGCTAGAGCAGAAGCAGCAACAAGAGATACACCGAGAGCCGAACGCGAAACCATATCACCAGCATACTGAAGAAAACCGCGCGCCACCGCCCGGCGTCCGCGCGCCTGTCATCGCAGCGACAACTACGGTAAATTTAGAGGCATGATTGACATTAACCTCCTGCGTGAAAACCCCGACGCCTTCCGTGCCTCCCAGCGCGCTCGCGGCGCTGACGAAACCGTCATCGACCAGATTCTCGAAGCGGACGCCACCCGCCGCACCTCCATCAACGAGTTCGAGAAGCTGCGCGCCGAACAGAACGTCTTCTCCAAGAAGATCGGCAAGGCCGCCAAGGAAGAAAAGCAGGCCCTGCTCGCTGAGGTTAAGGAACTCTCCCAGAAGGTCTCAGAAGCCAAGGCTGCCGCCGACGCCGCTGCCGCCCGCCAGGAAGAACTGGTCGCCGGCGTAGGCAACCTGATTATTGACGGCATTCCTGCCGGTGGCGAGGACGACTACGTGGTCGTCAAGCAGGTAGGCGAACCCCGCAACTTCGAAGCAGACGGCTTTGAACCCCGCGACCACCTTGAAATCGGCGAACTGGTTGACGGCATCGACATGGTGCGCGGCGCCAAGGTTTCAGGCTCCCGCTTCTACTTCCTCAAGGGCCACGTAGCCCGCCTGGAGCAGGCCCTCATGTGGATGGCCCTCGACCAGGCCACCGCCAACGGCTTCACCATGCTCACCACCCCCACCCTGGTGCGCCCCGAAACCATGAACGGCACCGGCTTCAACGTCGAACACGACGACGAAATCTACCGCCTTGAGCGCGACGACCTCTACCTGGTCGGTACCTCCGAGGTTGCTATCGCTGGCTACCATGCCGATGAAATCATCGACTTCGAAAAGGGCCCCAAGAAGTACCTGGGCTGGTCATCCTGCTACCGCCGCGAAGCCGGCTCCGCAGGTAAGGACACCCGCGGCATCATCCGCGTGCACCAGTTCAACAAGGCCGAAATGTTCGTCTACTGCCCCGTCGAGCAGGCAGAAGACATGCACGCCAAGATGCTGGCCTGGGAAGAAGAAATGCTGGCCAAGTGCGAGCTCTCCTACCGCGTCATCGATACCGCTGCCGGTGACCTGGGCTCGTCCGCCGCCCGCAAGTTCGACTGCGAAGCCTGGGTACCCACCCAGGGCGCCTTCCGCGAACTGACCTCAACCTCCAACTGCACCACCTACCAGGCCCGCCGCCTGAACGTGCGTGAGCGCATGCCCGACACCGTCACCGCAGATGGCAAGACCAAGAAGGGCGGCACCCGCACTGTCGCCACCCTGAACGGTACCCTGGCGACCACCCGCTGGCTGGTTGCAATCCTCGAAACCCACCAGCAGGCTGACGGCTCCGTCCGCATCCCCGAGGCCCTGCGCCCCTACATGGGCGGCCTTGAGGTCATCCCCACCGTCGCTCAGTAGCTTATTTTTGGTTCCCCACGAGATACTGTTTGTACTTGTCAAGCAGGGTTTCGTGGGGAATTTTTGTGTTAACGAACGGGAGGCTTAGACCGCATCCCTTGAAAAGTTCGTCTAGGCGAACTTATGATGGTTGCACACACCAGACCATGAACAGGGCTTCACCGACTACAACGGCGTAAGTCAGAAGAACGCGCACCTCCAACGAAGGAACAACGCACCCATGAACAAGGCAACCCGCACCCCCCACACCCGCCGCCTCAGCCACCGCATGCTCGCTGCCAGCGGGGCACTCGCCCTGGGCGTTCTCACCGCCTGCACCCCAGGCGACGGCAACGACACCACAGCGCAAAACGATACCCCCACCGTCATCGCCACCTTCACCGTGCTGGCAGATATGGCGCAGAACGTGGGCGGCGAACACATCACCGTAGAATCCCTCACCAAACCCGGCGCCGAAATACACGACTACGACCCCACCCCGTCCGACGTGAAAAAGGGGGCGGACGCAGACCTCATCCTCGCTAACGGACTAGGCCTGGAAGCATGGTTTGAACAGTTCTTACAGGACACCGACGCCCAGAGCGTGACCGTATCCGAGGGCGTACAGACCATCAACATCGCTGAAGCAGAATCCGCCGGTAAGCCCAACCCGCATGCCTGGATGAGTCCGCTAGTAGCACAGACTTACGTCGATAACATCGCAGACGCCTTCGCGGAGCTAGACCCCGACAACGCGGACGCCTTCCGAGCCAACGCCGAGACCTACAAGAAGCAGCTACAAGCCGTCCACGACGAGCTAGTGGCAGATCTTTCCACCGTACCCGAAGGCAAACGGGCCCTAGTGACCTGCGAAGGAGCCTTCTCCTACCTAGCAGCAGACGCCGGGCTCACCGAAAAGTACCTGTGGGCGGTGAACTCAGACGGCGAGCCGAGCGCCTCCCGGGTAGCTGAGGTGGCTGTTTTTGTAGAGGACAACAAGGTTCCCGCCGTGTTCTGCGAGTCCACAGTGTCGTCGAAAACCATGGAACAGGTAGCTCAAGAATCAGGCTCAACCTATGCAGGTGCGCTCTACGTCGATTCGCTCTCTGAAGAAGGCGGAGACGTGCCCACCTACCTGGACCTGATTCGCTATGACGCAGAAACCATTGCAGAGGCGCTCAGCAAGTAGCCCCGGCACATAACAAAACCTGGTAGATTCCCGCCCACTGACCTGCGGCTGCCGGCGCAGGACGCGGCCCCACCCAGGAGACCCGCAACCTGCCTTCCGGTGCCGCGTCCATAACTTCAAAAGAAACTGAGCAACGTTAGAGTACAAGAATGAGCCTTTTAGATATCCGAGATGTAACGGTTACCTACGGCGACGTGCATGCTCTTCGGGGGGCGCACCTGGCAGTAGACGCCGGGAGCGTGTGCGGTTTGGTAGGCATGAACGGGTCGGGTAAGTCCACACTTTTTAAGGCGATCATGGGCGTTGCTCCCGCCAGCGGGTCGGTCATGATTGACGGTATGACCCCGAAAGCAGCGCGGAAAGCTGGCGTGGTGAGCTATGTGCCCCAACGGGAGGAGATCGATTTCTCGTTCCCCGTATCTGTCCGTGACGTGGTAGCACAAGGACGGTACGGGCGGCTGGGCTTCGCCCGACGGCTCCGGGCCGAAGACCACGCGGCTGTGGACAAAGCCCTGGAAAGGGTAGAACTCACCGACCTGGCCCACCGGCAAATTGGCAACCTCTCAGGTGGCCAGCGCAAACGAGCTTTTGTGGCACGCGGACTGGCACAAGGAGCTAAACTCCTGCTACTCGATGAGCCCTTCGCAGGGGTCGATAAACGGAGCGAAACCATGCTGGTAACCCTCCTGCGGGAACTACGGGACGCCGGGGCAGGGATCCTGATCTCAACCCACGACCTAGCCAACCTAGCAGACCTAGCAGACACCGCCGTCCTGCTCCGCAACCAAGTGCTGATGGCAGGAGACCCCGCCACCGTGCTCGCCCCCGATAACCTGGTGCGGGCCTTCGGCATGAACCCACTGACCCCAACCCAGGAGGGCAACCGTGCTTGACGTACTCCTAGAACCGCTGACCTATGGCTTTATGCAACGCGGATTCCTGGTGACAGTGATTGCCGCCCTCGTCTGCGCCCTGCTGTCCTGCTGGCTGGTGCTCATGGGCTGGTCGCTCATGGGCGACGCTATCTCTCACGCCGTCCTGCCCGGGGTGGTGCTCGCCTACATGGTGGGTGCGCCCTTCGCCGTGGGGGCAGTGATTGCCGGTTTGCTTGCAGTTGCCCTCATCGGGGCGGTGCGTGGTAGCGGGCGCATCAGGGAGGACGCCGCCATCGGCATCGTTTTTACGGTGATGTTCGCGCTGGGGCTGGTACTGATTTCCGTGACACCCTCCCAGACGGACCTGCACAGCATACTCTTTGGCAACGTGCTAGGGGTGTCCTGGGCTGAAGTCGCCCAAATCGCGGTGTTGGCGGTACTGGTAGTCACCGTACTCATAATCAAACGCCGCGACCTGGTGCTCTACGCCTTCGACCCCGGCTACACCCACGCCATTGGTCTGAGCCCGCGGCTGCTGGCAGGGATCCTGCTGGTGGCGCTCGCCCTGACCTCGGTACTCGCCTTGCAGATTGTGGGCGTGGTGCTGGTTGTCGCCATGCTGGTAATTCCCGGCTCCACAGCGCGTTTGCTCACCGACAGATTCAGCACCATGCTGGCGATCTCTGCCGGTGTGTCCCTAGCCGGTGCCCTGGTGGGGCTCTACGCCAGCTACCATCTAGACGTCTCCGCCGGTGGCGCGGTAGTAATCGCCTTAGGCACTTTCTTCGGCGCAGCCTACCTATGTGCCCCGCGCCATGGCCTACTGGCTCGACGTCAGGCAACCGCACAGGCGTCCAGGGACGAGGGAAGCGCTCACCGGCACCTCCTCACAAGGCGGGCAGGCCACGAGGAGACCGCCCTGCACTCCTGCCTTCTACAGGTAAGAGACATACACGGCGGCAGCTGCACCCGCATCGAGGGAGAGCTCAGAATCATTAGGCAGAACCAGATTCACGGCGGAACCCTGCCCTGCCTCTGCACTGTTAACAGCGGTAACTTCCAAGCGCGTACCCGGGGCAATGCCATGCCCCGCAAAGAACCGCAAAAGCTGGGGGTCGTCGTCCGAAATACGCTCTACCAGCACCCTGTCCTTCGGCGAACAATCAAGCAGGGTATGCGGGGCAATGGACTCTACCTCACCCGTGGGGGAGGGGATCGGGTCGCCGTGTGGATCGCGGGTTGGGTGCCCCAACAGGGCGTCAATCCGTTCAATCATTAAATCTGAGACGGCATGTTCCAACACCTCCGCCTCATCGTGTACCTGGTCCCAGGTGTAGCCCAGCGTCTTCACCAGAAAAGTCTCAACCAGGCGGTGGCGGCGCACCATCGACACCGCATATTCCCGTCCCTGCTCTGTCAGCTCAATTGTCCCGTACCGCTGGTGCTCCACCAGCCCGGCGGCAGCAAGCCGCTTCACCGCGTCCGATACCGACGACGGACGCAACCCTGCCCTCGCCGCAATGACAGAGGTAGATGCCGGCTCGGTACCGTGCTCGGTAATGCCCCAAATAATTTTGAGGTAGTTCTGGGTACTGTTAGACAGCTTGGCAAGAGACATACATACAAGTTTAACCCCCACTTCTGGACTGGCCCGACCCGGTAGATTCGCGAACTGTGGGGTTTCTTTCGAACTGCGGATATTCTTACCGCATCTCGAAAGAAACCACGCATTTCACAGTATGGACGCCCCGCTGGGCGGCCCTTCACCCCCTGCTCACCTTGCCTTAACCCGGCTTTTGTATAGTCTGGTCTACACGAGAGAAAAGAGACACCGATGATTTCAGAGATCAAAGACATGCAAACCCTGCCGCTGCGCCGCTCTGCCTGGCAGAAAGAAGAAGGCGCCAAGTACCTGGTCGCTATCGATGTTGATGGCACCCTGGTCAACCACGACGGCACCATGAGCGAAGCCGTCAAAAAGGCCGCCCAAGATGTCGTGGACGCCGGCCACCACGTGGTGATTTCCACCGGACGCTCCCTGGGCGCCACCCTGCCCATCGTTGAGATGATTGGGCTGACGCGCGGCTACGCGGTGAGCTCCAACGGCGCGGTTACTCTCAGTATCGACCCTTCACTTGAGGCTGGCTACCGCATTATCGACAAGGTCAGCTTCGACCCCTCCAACGCCATCACCCTGCTCAAGGCCAAGCTGCCGCACGCGTCCTTAGCCCTGGAAGCACCCGACGGTACCGTGTACGCCACCGACAACTTCGAGGATTGGTCTTTTGGGGTCAACACCGTCAAGACCACCCGCACCGAAATGGCCGCTATGAACTCGGCCGTGCGCGTGGTGGTTTGCTCACCCACCGACACCCCTGATGATTTCAAGCGCGCTATCTACGACTCGGGTCTGCACGGGGTCAACTACGCAGTGGGCTGGAGCGCCTGGCTCGACGTGGCCGCCCACGGTGTTTCTAAGGCAACCGCCCTGGAACAGATCCGCCGCAAACTGCGTGTGGACCCCCGCCACACCATCGCCATCGGTGACGGGCTGAACGACAAGGAAATGATCCACTGGGCCGCCCGCGGTGTGGCTATGGGCCAGGCCCTGCCTGAGGTGGCGGAGCTGGCTACGGACGTCACCGGCTCGGTCTACGAGGACGGCACGGTGCCGATCCTGCGGGACCTGCTCTAAAACCATATATCCCCTCTATACCTATTGGGTGTAGGGGGGGATATACTGCACTTATGGTTAAGCCCATGAAATACAGAATGAAAACTGATCTTAACGTTCTGGCGCGTCCCTGGGCGGGTGGATGGGAACTCATTATCGATGAAGACAATGCTACCCAGGTGCGTAGTCTTACCTCTGCCCGCCAGCAAGTAATTGACTATATGGGCACCCTTTACCCCGACATCGATTTTTCTACTATTCGGGTTCACCTGATTTATGAAAAAGTATCTGAGGAACTTGAGTCAGCTCGCCGAGACCTAAAACTCGCCCAGCAAAAAGAAGAAGAAGCTGCAGCAAAGATTCGAGAAGTTGTGCGGCAACTCAGACAAGATGGGCTTTCGCTAGGCGAGACGGCAGCGATTCTTGAAGTTTCAAAAGCACGCGTCCAGCAGCTCCAGGTCGCCTAAATATGAGCGTCACACTCGTTGATAGCCAGCATCAGGGTTCTCAGGGGGGGGCGAACCGTTCCGTCCTTAAGAACTATTGTGCGGGAGCGGTTGCTCTCTGCCTTTTAGCTCTGGCTACCGCCTGGGCGCGCTGCTTACTCCTGGATTCAACCCTCATTTTTAATCCAGCTGACTACGGAGTCTACCGTGGAACCGGGGTAGCAGTGCTTGCCGGGGCTGACTTTTATAGTCAGAACATTACCGGGGTGTACGTACCCCAGGGGCTCCCCTTCGTGTACACGCCCTTTACCGCTCTGTTGCTGATTCCTTTAGCCTGGCTGCCGGAACCGCTAGGGATTGGGGGCTGGACCTTCCTCAACTGCCTGGCGCTGGGCATCCTGCTCCTGCTCAGTCTCCTCTACGTGCGCCCGCATCTCACCGGCGTCCGCCTGGCCGCGGCACTCTCCGCCACCTACCTGCTTGCCCTACCCCTGAACGTCGTAGCTCAGCATCTTATCTTTGGGCAGATTAAGCAGATTAATCTGCCTCTTGTTTCTCTCTGTCTCATCGACATGGTTCGCCCACAGACCCGCTATCTACCTCGCGGAGTGCTGATCGGGCTGGCAGCCGGGATCAAACTGACTCCGGCTCTTTTTATTCTTTTCTTCTGGGTAAGCGGACGCCTGCGCCCGGCTTTGACGGCAACGGCGACAGCCTTAGCTACCGTAGTCCTGGGGTTCCTGCTCCTGCCTGAACCCAGTTCAACCTATTTTGGGTCTAAACTCTCTGGCCTGGAAAATGTTGTCGATTTAGGAACCAACTTCGCTACTTCGGGTAACAGCTCTCTGCAGGGGGTTGCTGAACGCTGGGTAGGTACCCATTCTCTGCTCCTGTTAGCACCCTTACTGCTAGCTGTTGTAGCGGTAGCGTTTTCCCAGGCCCACCGAGAGTTAGCGTGTGGTGATGGTTTTGCTGCCGCCGCAGTACTCGGTTGTGCTACTTGCCTGCTTTCCCCGGTGTCCTGGTTGCACCACTGGGTCTGGGTTATACCCACTCTTGCAGTGTTGGTTACTCGTGGGCGAGCTGCACGCGCTCTGGCCATTATCTGGATATTAGCCTGCCTGGCTCAACTCACAGACCTGGGTGACCTAGCAGCTCATGCCGGCTGGCCCATCATACCCGTTGAAATAATGCGCTCCTCTATAGTGCTGCTGGCCCTGCTTGCTATGGTGGTCTTATACCTGCCCTCGCAGAGAAAGGCTCACCGTGAGCGACACCCTGCCCGCCACCGGCGTCCTACTCTATGACCCCGACTGCGGTATCTGCCAAAAAGCCGCCCGAGTACTCACCCACCTGGGCCTAGAAGCCCAGGTGCGCCCCGGCCACTACGACCGCCTGCAAGAGTACGGCGTCGACCTCGAACGCTTCATGCGCCAAATCCCCTTCATCACCCCCACCGGGCAGGTGGCCTACGGGGCGCTCGCCATCGCCCTAGCCCTTTCCACCAGCCGGTACGCGCCCGTGCGGGTGGCGGCGTCCGCCCTGAAGAACCCCCTGCTGCGCCCGCTGGCTGAGCGAGTCTACCTGCACATCTCCACCAACCGCTCCACCGCCTGCCAACTCAAGCCCTAACGGTTCGACGGCAGAAAGAAGCCCAGCATGCTCGCAGTCCTTGAAGGCTTTACCATCATCGCGGTCGTGGTGGGCGTAGGCTACCTGGTCGCCCGCCTCGACATTCTGCCGCCCAACTCCGGGCTCTCCCTCAACCGTTTTGCCTTCTTCGTAGCCCTGCCCCCGCTCATGTTCGTGACCATGGCCGGAGCTGACCTGCACGTTATCTTCTCCGGCCGCCTTCCCGTGGCTATTTTGAGCTTCGCTACGGTCGCCCTGCTTTTTGCCGTTATCGCCAGGTTCCTGCTCAAAAAGGACGCCGGCACCGTCACCGTGGGCGCCGCAGCCAGCGGCTATATCAACGCCAACAACATGGGCCTGCCCGTAGCAACCTACATCGTGGGCGACGCTGCCCAGGTAGCCCCTATCCTGCTCTTCCAGCTCCTGATTGCCGCCCCCATCGTGCTTTCCATTCTGGATGCCATCTCGCACGGGGCGGTCTCCATGAAGACCGTTGCCACCCAACCCATCAAAAACCCGCTGATTATCGGCTCAGCCCTGGGGCTGCTGGTTAACGTGCTCAACCTGCAGGTTCCCGATGTAGTGATGGAGCCCTTCCGCATCTTGGGTGGCGCGGGCGTACCGCTGATCCTGGCGGCGTTCGGCATGTCGCTGCGGGGCTCCAGGGTGCTCGATACTACCGGCCAGCGCCTCGAAACCGTGCTTGCCGCTAGCTTTAAGAACCTTCTGATGCCGCTGGTTGCCTATCTGCTGGCCCGCTACGTTTTCCACCTCAGTGAGAGCGATATCTTCGCGGCCACCATTCTTGCAGCTCTGCCCAGCGCCCAGAACATGTATAACTACGCGGTGCGGTACAACGTAGCAACCACGCTCTCCCGCGATATCGTGCTGCTCAGCACCCTGGGTGCTATGCCCGTGATTCTGGTGATTTCACTCCTCTTGCACTGACAGTTTGTCGGTGCCCGGCCTACCGCTCCTGCCCCTCCAAGCCCTCAAGCAGTTCGGCGACCAGCGCGCGAGAGGCAAGCTCCTCGTGCCAGTAGGAGCGCACCAGGGTCTTACTCACCGCCTGGGAGGTAATTCCTAGAGCCTGAGCCACCGCTTTTTGCTGCCCGCGCACCCCGGGCACTAGCAGGTCAAGTACCCGCCACTCGGCTTCGGTACGGGCGGACGCCACCCGGTAGAGCAGGCGCAACAGGCCGGTCACCTGATTCGCCCGCACCCCCTGGCCAGCTGCATGCACACAGATACCGCGCGGCGGGGCCCCGGTCTGGGCTTGCTCCACTGCTGAGCGTGACAGGCTCAAAGCAGCACCGGAACACTCCGGGGTAGAAATAGCGCCCAGTGCCGCTGCGAAGCGCGGCCGCACCAGTTCACCGGCCCCGATGCCCACCCAGAAACCACCAAAACGGGCCCCGAGCAGGGCGGCAGCGAGGGCGTCCTCGGCCTGCTCGAAAGCCCCCTGCAGCTCATCGGGGTAAGTGCGGGTAAAAGCAACAGTGGGAGCCAGCTGTTCGAGACGGCTCTCCAGGTCGGTGAGATCCGCCCGAGCAGAGCGGGTGATGAAGGTCAGTACAAACATGTCTTTCAGTATGCCCTAGAGCGACCCGGCAGAAAACTAACCCTCACCCCAGAGCAAGGTTTCGGCGTCCACCCCGGCTAAGAAGAGCTGCTCCTGGAGCGGCTGGGCGCACTCAATCGGCAGCCGGATGCTGCTGCAGGTCAGGTCGTAGCCCAAGTATGCAGTCGCTGCATCGAAACCGGCTAGGTCCCGCCCCAGCTCCCGGCAGAGGTGCACCACCTGTTTGAGGTCGGGCCCTGACCCAAAGACCCAGAAATAGTCGGGGCTGGTGAGCTGAAACAGCCCCAGGGGAGCACCGGCTCCCGCCTGGTCCCGTACCCGCACCCAGCCGCCTGCCGGGTCGAGGTCGCCGGGGCCGTCCTGCGGGGCTAGAGGGTCAAGCATCCAGGCCCGGGTGCGCTCTAGCCAGTCGGGCAGCTGGGGCATATAGAGGGTGTCGCCCTCCCCACCCCAGGGCGTAGCGTCAAAGCTGCGGGCATACATGGCAGACCAGAACTCGCTACTGCTACACGAAACCCCCACACTGTTGAGCTGGGCCGGGTCGCTCGGCGCCGCAAACTGGCCGTGCTCGGCGTCCTCGGGGCTTGACGCTGCCAAATCAGCCAGGTAGGCCTGATCCCAGTAGGTGGGCCTGGTCGCGTACCCCTGCTCGCGCAAGCGCTCGTCGATACGCTGCAGGTAGCGGGGCTCGCCCAGGGCCACGGTCTGCCCGTCAAAGTGAAAGAGATAGGGGGAGCGCTTACGGTGGGTGGGGGAGAGGGGCATGCTAACTCCTAACGGTGGGGGTATCGGGGCGGACGTCCGCCTCCCCCTCATCGGGGAAGGGCAGGGCTGCCCGCTCAAGGCGGATAAAGGCACCCAGCAGGGCTAGCGCCTCGGGGCTGGTGGGCAGAAAGTCGGTAAACCGGGTTGAGCACACCACCACCGCTGCCCACATACCGCGGGACAGGGCAACATTCAACCGGTTGGGCGAGAGCAGAAAATCGGTGCCGCGGGGGCTATCACCGGCGCTGGAAGCTGCCATCGAGACCAGCACCACCGGCGCCTCCTGGCCCTGGAACTTATCCACCGTACCGACGCGCACACCCCCACCGTCGGCGTCCGCTAGCCCCGCCTCAAGCAGGGCCGCCCTGATGGTATCAACCTGGGCGTTATAGGCCGCCACCACAATGATGTCTGAGGGCGCCAGCGGCGCTGCCTGTTCGGGTGCAGCCAGGTGGGGCACCCACAGGTGCCCCAGAAAACGACGCACTAAAGCCACAATCTCATCGGCTTCTTCCGCCGAGGCCGTTGAATTGCCCCTGTGCTCTACCGTCCGCAGGTAGACCCCGGGTTCCCAGCCCTCCAGGTGCCTCTCGGTGCCCGAGGGAGCGGACGCCAGCCGCCCCTCATACGACAGGGCTGAGACCGGGGCGCACAGGGCAGGGTGCATACGCCAGGTGACATCGAGAAAATAGCCAAACTCTTCGGGTAGCACCGTGCGACCGGCTGAAAGCCAGCCCAGGGCAGACTCGTCCACCGGGTAGGGGTGAGTGCCCTGCGTGACCTGGGGTAGCTGGGCGGGATCGCCCAGGAGCAGCAGGTTCTTGGCCGAACGGGCCACCGCCAGCGTATTGGCTAAGGAATACTGGCCCGCCTCGTCAATGACCAGAAGATCAAGCCCCTCAAACCGGAACTTGCGGTCAGAGGCAAAATCCCAGGCCGTGCCGCCAAAAATACGGCCACCGGGTTCATCCATAAACCTGGAAACATCGGGGTTGCGAACCTCGCGCCAGGGGAAATTCGGGGTCTGGCTCTTGCCCGCCCCCTTAGCGATCTGGTCAGGGTCTACGCGTCCGTTACTGATGCAGCCCAGCAGCATGTTTTCAACCACCGCATGGGACTGGGCCACAATACCCACCTTCCAGCCCGCAGCCACAAGACGGCCAATCACATGAGAACCCACGAAAGTCTTGCCCGACCCCGGAGGGCCCTGCACCGCCACATACGACCGATCGAGCTGGCTCACCGCCTGATAAATAGCCTGCACCGTCGCAAGAGAACCGTGCGTCTCTACAAAATCCTGCGGACGCGGCAAAACACCGCCCCCAACCAGTCGAGGCGGAACGCGACGAATCATATCGGTACCCGCCGATGCCGGTAACTCAGGTAGCACCCGGGCGGTACGTGCCGCCAATTCAAGTAGAGCCTGCTCCTGGGCCTGCGTCGGAATAGGCTGCCCGGGAGTGAGCGCCATCGGTAGATGTGAGTAGGTTTCAGGTGGCTCACCGTCTGAGGTCTTCAAGCTCTCCCGTACCGTAAGCCGTACCAGGTTGGGCTGCCCCACCTCATGTTCGGGAATCTCTTCTAACTCCACAATCTCAGTATTAAAGGCTCCGGCCCGCTCAGCTTCCACCGGCAAGACACCCTCGTGCAGCGCCGCATAGGTCAGGGCCTGCTGTCGAGCCTCCCGCTCCAAAAAGGGCGGAAAAGGGCGAGCATACATGGCAAAGAGGTTGCTATCGCCCACCTTCACCGACGAGCCCGGAGCGACCCTCGCCACCCCGCTCAGCAAACGCACCGTGGATCGTGCCCGCTCCGGACGATGCCAATCGGCAACCACCTGCAATCGCCCCAGCAAAACCACATCGCGGGCGTCCTCCCAATCCTCACGGGGAGCCGTCAAACGATTAAAGTGATCCCACCAGAACTGACGGCGCTCGCGGCGGTGGTAGCCCGTGGCCGTAGCCACCATAGCAACCGCCTGCTTCTGGGGCTCTAGCTCACCACCGGCGTCCAGGGCCTCAACAAATCGGCGTAAGGTTCGCTCCGCCTCAGTCTCATCTTCTGCTCTGCCCGCCTGCACCAAGAGCTCATTCAGGTCAGCCAGGGGAGCAGGCTGCACCAGTTCTTCGTCAACCGACCGGCTAGCTAGCTCGAGCAGCCAGGAGCGCAACTGAGCCAGGGATAGGCCGGTGCGGTAGAGGCTACGGGCAAGGGCGCCCCGCATAGCCTCCACCTGCTCATGCTTGCCCGCCTGTTCGGCCTCCGACATGTCAGCAAAGGCTGTGACCGGTATATCCAGCTCAGGCTCTAGCCCTGTGGCGTAGAGGGGCTCAATATCTGCCAGGACCCGAGTGCCGGTACTGATGCGCATGGAACGCCGTAGCACCTCAGAGAGGTCAAGGAGTACACCGTCATGCTGGAGATCGGTCAGGTAGGCTTCGCCCGTACCGTGCATCGCAGCTAGCTGTTGCAGGGCAGTGAGAGTAGCTGCCCCAAAATAATAGACCCGCAGCCCCGGGTGAAGCTGCCGTTGATGGTGCAGCATGCCCAAAAAATCTGCAAGAAGCCGGCCCTCAGCACTGCGGTTTGCCGCCCAGAACTGGCTGAAGAGGGGCTGCGCACCGGGCTCTTCGGGCAGAGACGCAGCGCCCAAGCCGTAGGTCAAACCCCAGGCCAGCTCGGGGTGAGCTGCCTGCCCATCGTGCCACAGGGGGTCAGAGAGCAGGCTGATGAAAAGATCGCCCGCACTGGCGCGCGGGAGCATGCGCAGGGAATGACGGGGAAAGAGCTTGTAGGAGATGGTATGTTCTTGGCCATCCCGCTGCACCGTGGCGGTACCGTCCGGCTCTGATCTGCCGGTCTGTAGTGCTGCCTGCTCCGCATAGCGACGTACCAGCCCAGGGAGCTGGGTTTGACCTGCCAAGCTAGCTAGCTCATCAATACTTTGCACCCCACACCGCTCATAGATAGCCTGCCGTGACCGTGCCGTCATTCCGGCGGTCAGCAGCATGTCGCGGTGCTCCTGCACCATCACCCGGCAGGTGTCGCAGCGTCCGCACCGGGTGATCTCTGGGTTACCGGATTCAACGAACCAGCTCACCGGCGGTGTGCCCGGTGCCCGATGAGCGGTGAGGAGCTGAAGAAGACGTTGGCGTTTCTGCTCAAAAACAGGGGTAAGGGTAGCTAGCTCGTGGAGGGACTCAACATCGTTGCCTAGAATCAGCGAGGCAAAGGGATTACAGGCAATGCCCTCCCGCTGCAACTGGTCGGCGTAGGCCGCAACCTGTAAGAGGGCAGGCACGCGAGCCGTGCGGGCTAGCTTGGTATCGACTACCCGGTAACTGCCGTCGGGCTGCTTGATCAGGAAGTCAGCCCGCCCGTGAAAAGAACCATCAAAGAAGCTGGCCTGAAAAACAACGTCTGCTCCCGCTCGGAGGGCAGAAAGAGTCTCGGCGTGTTTCTCTTCGAGGGCTTGGCGAGTGTAGACCTGCGGTGGCTGAACCTCATACACTCCTTTCCCTGCCGCTGAGTCCCAGCTGCCGTAGGTCGCTATAAAGCGGTTGAGGACGCGCTGTTCGTGAGCTTCACCCAGGGTAGCCGCCCTGCGGAGCTGAGGATCTTCGACTCGTTCGAGGCGGGGCACCCTGCCCAGTAACTGGTCCAGGGCATAGAGCGCGGCAAACTGGCACTGCGCTGAAGTCACTAGGTCGGTGGCTGAATAGACCAGGGATTTACCTAGAGGCTCAAGGGTCATAGCCGGTAATGCGGGGGCGGAATCTGCATCGATGAAGAACATGGGGCTCCTAGAGGTTCACTGCCTTCAAGGCTAGCAAGGACGGCTGACATTTTAGGGTCCGAGCGCTCGCTAGCTCTCGCCCATAAGTGGTTCGGACCAATAAAAGAATTTAGAACATATATTCTAAAAATTGCATGAAGACATAGAACACAAACTTTGAGAATGTAATCTGTGACATATATGCAAATTTCTCATTTATTGAATGGGTGAATCGTGTGGATTTTTGAGCTGCGGGGTGTCGGTGGAGGTGTGGTGGTGTTCAATAGGATCTATCTTTCCTGGTATTCGCACGGGTTGTCTGCAAATTTTTGGCTTATCAGACCCTGTTTTTCTGGGATGTCTGCAGGGGTGGCAACACTCTTGGAGTGGGTGAATTTTTGCGGAAGCTGGCTTGGGTGAGTTGGCTGTGATGAGATTTGAAAGGTGGGGTTGAGGTGCTAGAACGTTAGCAATAAGTAATCTTTATAATTCTCAGCCTGTGTTCAGGCCTGAATTAAATCCCAAAAAAATGTCACAAAGCGGTCAAAAATAGGTCACGATTCTATAAAGTTGTGTTCAGCAAAATCCCCCTTTGCATCATTACCACTCCAAAAAGAGGAATCTGCATGAAGAGCATTCTTGAAACCGCACGAGCTGTTCAGCCGACCCGCCGTCAGGCCGCCGTCCTTGCCCTCACCGGCCTGGCAGCTACCACCGCAATCACTGCCGCAACTGCCGCCGCATCAGACATTCGCACTGTCACAGCCGCTCAGCGTGCTGCCGACCAGCAGACCCTGCTCAACCTCATCAACGCCTACCGTGCCCAGAACGGCCTGGGTGCAGTCAAGCACTCAGCTACCGTTGCCTCCGTTATGGAGCTAGAGGCTATCCGCCAGTTCAAGGCCGGAGCTTTCTCGCACGGCACCGAGTTCCTCTACAACTCCAAGGTGCAGGGCTACAGCTTCGTTCGCGAAGTTATCGCTCTTTCCTACAATGACGACCTCAACCAGCTTCTCAACTTCTGGAAGAGCTCCCCTCCCCACCGTGCAGCCATCTTGGCTCCCCAGGCAAATGTCATTGGTATCGGCTTCTGCTACGGTCATGGCACCTCCCTGCCATGGCGCGTACTCGGCAACGTTGGTATCTACCGCTACGAAGCAGGTAAGGGGCCCAATGACTATGTCTCTACCATCTCAAGCGTCAACACCCTGTCTAATGCGTTTTCTGAAGTAAGCGCCTATGCGATTAGCGATAAACTTTCTGACCACTACTACGCTAACGGTGGTGCGGATACCTTTGGCTTACCTACAGGTAATCCTTTTGCCTCAGTTAACGGTGGCATTATTCAGAACTTTGATAAGGGGCGCACCATCTACTGGACCGCATCAACCGGTGCTCACAATGTTTACTGGCCTGGCGCTATCGGTGGCCGTTATGCGGGCAGCAACTTTGAGCGTAACTGGGGCTACCCCATGAATTCTGAACATGCCTTCTCGGGGGGGGATGCGCCAGGACTTCATCAAGGGGAATGGCATCATGTCTGTTTACTGGACCCCCTCCACGGGTGCCCGCGTTATCGTTGGAACCGGTGCTATTTCAGCTCGCTGGTACGCCCTGGGCGGCCCCGCAGTGCTGGGCTTCCCTGTAACCGACGAGATCCGTTGGGTTGATGGGGTAACCCGTGTGACTTTTTCCAGCGGTACCACCATTAACTGGACCCAGGCTCGCGGTACCTGGGTAAGCTAACTACCATCTTCTAGGTTCAGACACCTAGACACCGACACGAACGGCGGCTCCACACCTGTGGAGCCGCCGCCTTTATAGCTATCTATGTTTACTGGTTACTGAGAGTAGCTGCAAACCGATCGATAGTGTTCTTGGCGGCACCGGTGTCTTCAAGGTCGTTCATGATAATCGAGAAGACTACTACCCGCCCTGATTCTGTGACGGTGTAGCCGGTGAGGGACAGCACGGAGTTCAGGGTGCCTGTTTTAGCGCGGACAACCCCGCGCCCGCCGGTTTCGTCAGCGTCGTTGAAGCGGCTGGCGAGGCCCAGGGTGCCGCTGTAGCCGGCTACCGGCAGGCCCTGCAGGGTGAGGCGCTCGCTGGTGCTTCCCTTGACCGCGCGCAGGGCGACGCTGGTGAGCAGTTCGTTGTTGACCTTGTTGTTCATGGAAAGGCCGCTGAGGTCAACTTGGGTGTAGTTGGTGGGTAGGCCGGCGGCAGAGAGAGCCTCGCGTACGGCGGTAATTGCCCCTTGGCTTGAGCCGTCGCCGCCGGTGAGGGTAGAGAGGTTGCGCCCCAGAGTCTCTGCCAGAGAGTTATCCGTTTCCTGCATCATGAGGGCCGATTGCTCTGCGGCGGTGGCTGACTGCACGGCCGCAATCTCGCGTCCGCTGCTGGGGGCTGCAACTTGCTCGCCCGCGGTGAAGGTGAGCCCGGCGTCCGTCCCCAACCTATTGAGGGCCTCTACCAGCACCTGCTGCACTTCTGCCGGGGCGTTGCTGGGGCGGCTGCCGCTTGATGCGGTTCCGTCGCTGGTGGGGGAGTAGTGGGAGTAAAAGGCGAGGGGGGTAACAGCACTGATGAAGCCGGAGTCGATATCTTCCTGGGCCCACTCGGGGTTAAGGGAGCTGCCGGAAAAGATAGTGGTGTCCAGGTTGAGGGTAAGGGCCTTGCCGCTGATGCCCTGCTCTTTAAGGCCCTCGATGGTGCGTTCTGCTAGGGTCTCGATGCCGGCGTACCCCATCACAGCTGTGGGGTCGGAGTGCCCAGGCACCAGTAGGGTATCGCCGCCGGCAACCAGGGTAAGGGTTGAGTCGTCGTTGAGGTCGACGGACGTGGTGAAGCGGGCTTGCGGTGCAGTGGTCAGCAGGGCGTAGTCCACGAGCAGCTTCATGTTGGACGCCGGGGTTCGGCTCGCTTGGGCCTCACGGGAGTAGAGGCTCTGACCGGTTTCTGCATCAAGAACCTGGGCTGAGAAAACCCCCTGGCCTAAACCGTCAAGGACGCTATCGAGCTCTGCGCTCAGGGCCGCTGAATCGAGGGCAGCACCGGCGCTTGCTTCTGTCACCGCAACCGGCGAGGCCGTGATATCAGGGGCTACCGAGGATTCGCGGAGGTCCTGGGACTCCTGCCAGGCCGGTACAGCCCAGGCTCCTGCTACTGCACACCCGGCTGCGAGCAGGGCAGTAACCACCCAGGCGGTCAGGGGGCGTCGGTGAGAAGTGGCCATGAAACCTCCACAGGTTAGCTCTCGGGCGAAGGGGTCCTTCTATATAGGGTATATGCCTGACCTTGGAAGCAGAGGCATGTAATACGTGTGACACTGGCGCGCCTGCCCTGTAAAAGGGGTGCAGCCTGCCGGTTCTCGGTTAGACTAATATGCCGAACCACTCGCGCGCAGCGCGAGTCAAACACACCACTCAACCAGGAGGTTCCCCTTGGAACTCGACGTCACGATTGAAATTAACCGCGGCTCACGCGTCAAGTACGAAATTGACCACGAAACCGGTCGCCTGCGTCTGGACCGCGTACTGTTCACCTCCATGCAGTACCCCACCGCCTACGGCTACTTTGAGGACACCCTGGGTGAAGACGGTGACCCGCTCGACGCCATGGTTATTCTCGATGTTGACGTTGTTCCCGGTGTGCTGGTTGAAGCCCGCCCCATCGGCGTTTTCCGTATGACCGACGAGGCTGGCGGCGACGACAAGGTTCTGTGCGTTCCCGCAGACAAGCGCTACGACCACATCCAGGAAATCGGTGACGTTGCCGACCAGCTCAAGGAAGAAATCAAGCACTTCTTCGAGCGCTACAAGGACCTGGAGCCCGGTAAGTGGGTTAAGGGCGAGGGCTGGGAAGACCGCGCTTTCGCTGAGAAGCTGGTAGCTGAGGCTCAGGTACGTTTTGAGAAGTCGCACTATGAGTCCGCTGCTGAAGCTGAAGCAGACGAGAACTAAAGACTTGGTGGGGTAGCGAAAGCTAACTAGTGCCCCCACCGGGATAGGAGGCTGGGCCCTGCACGGGTCCAGCCTCCACCCCTTTAAGGGTGCGGACGTCGCTGGGCGGCTTGGGTAGGCTGGGGTGGCTAGGAGCCGGTAGAGTGGGGTGGCATGAGCTCATCTTCCTTGCCTCTGAATTTTTCTTTAGCCCATAAGATTGCCGGTGTGCTGGCTCCGGCTGGCCCGCGCGCTGAGGCCGCGGCTAAGCGGCGGGCTGTTGAAGAGATGCGCTATGCGGCAACCGCTGCTGTTGACCATGTGCACGCTATTACGCAGCTGGCTGCGGCTGAGAACCTGCACGACTCTGAGCTGTTGGTTGTTGATAGGTCTACCTGGGTGAAGGCTAACACCCAGTCGTTTGAGGTTATGCTGGGCCCCATCGCCGAAGAAGTGCTGGGACGCCGTTTGGCTCAACTGTCTGACGCCGAGTACGCTGTGACCGAGGTTGGCGGGGCAGCAGAAATTGGGGGTGTGCTGGCTTTCCTGTCTACCCGCGTCCTGGGCCAGTACGACCCCTACGCAGCGTTGGCCGGTCACGGGGCACCTGGCGGCCGTCTGATGATTGTGGCTCCCAACCTGATGAAGCTGGAAGAAGAGCTGAACCTTGACCCGGCGGATTTCCGCCTGTGGGTTGCCCTGCACGAGCAGACCCATCGGGTGCAGTTTGCCGCTGCCCCCTGGCTGCGTGACTACCTGCTGGATCTCATGCATCGCCTGGGCCGCGAACTGGGGGAGACCACCGAAAACCTATCTGAGCGCATTGCCGCTGCCGCAACCGGGGCGGTGCGGGGCATGAAGAAGCAGGAAGCACCCGGGGCTAGCCCCGAGGCTGCCACTAGCGGCGCTGCCCTGCTGCTCAGCGACGAGGGCAAGGAACTGCTGGACCGTATCACCGGCGTCATGAGCCTGCTGGAAGGCCACGCCAACGTGGTGATGGACGCCGTTGATTCCTCAATCGTCCCTTCCGTTAAAACCATCCGTCGCCGTTTTGAGCGCCGCAGCCAGACCCAGGGCTTCTTCCCCCGCTTTATGAGCAAGCTGCTGGGTATGGACGCCAAGATGGCCCAGTACAAGAACGGCCAAAAGTTTGTGCAGGCCGTGATCGACGAAGTGGGCATGGAGCGTTTCAACCGTATTTGGCAGGCTCCCGAGAACCTACCCACCGTAGCCGAAATTCACACCCCTTCCCGCTGGATTGAGCGGGTACTGGGCGCAGACCTAGAGGAAGAGAAGAACTAGTGCAGCAGCGTAAAACCCGTCTGAACCCCCTGGTGGGAGCTGCCCGCCGCGAGGTCGCCGGTGTGCTGGAGCAGGTATTTGGGGCAGGTACGGTTGCTCCCACCGGTTCGTCAGGACGCCCAGGCACAGGCCCAGAAGCAGGGAAGGTTCCCCTGGTGCTGGCTGCCGTATCGGGTGGCCCCGACTCCTTGACCTTAGCGGTTCTGCTGGCCCACTTTAACCGGCGGCAGGACGTGCGCGTGGGTGCGGTTGTGGTTGACCACCAGCTTCAGGACGGCTCAGCCCAGGTGGCCGAGCGCACCGCCCAGATTCTGCGGGAGCTGGGTCTTAGCCCGGTGCTGGTAGAAACCGTGACCGTTGAAGAGGGTAAGGAGGGGCCCGAAATGGCGGCCCGTACCGCCCGATACGGTGCTTTCGCCCGGGCGCTGGCCGCAACCGGGGCGGACGCCGTTGCCCTGGGCCACACCCTCGATGACCAGGCCGAAACCGTGCTGCTGGGCCTGGCCCGGGGCTCTGGCACCCGCTCCCTGGCGGGTATGCCCGTGGACCGCACCGAAGACCACCCCGCCGGCCCTGTACGGGTCATCCGCCCCCTGCTCACCCTGCGCCGCTCTGAGATCGAAGACGTCTGCGCTGACGCGGGTCTGAACCCCTGGTACGATCCCACCAACACCGACCAGTCACTTATGCGCGCCCGGGTGCGCCACAGCGTCCTGCCCTACCTCGAAGAACACCTGGGCGGTGGCGTTGCTGTCTCCCTCGCCCGCACCGCTTCCATCGCCGGTGCGGACGCCGACTACCTGGCGTCCGCCGCCCAGCAGGCCCTGCAGGAGGTACTGGTGGGGGCGGACGAGCTCGCCCCCGCAGGCGCCGATATTGAAGGTCTGCTCGGGGTGGAGCCCGCCCGAAAGATGATCCTGCTCAACCGCGCCGCGCTCGCCGCCCTGCACCCGGCCCTGCGCACCCGCGTCCTCGCCCTAGCTCTCGAACAAGCCGGTGGCATCGCCCCGGGCTTCGAGCGTCTTGCCGCCCTCGATGCTTTCGCTGGCGACCACTCGACTGCCGGCCCCCTCCAGCTACCCGGCCATATTTCTGCCTACCGCCGCCGCCCCGGTACCACCATCACCCGGGCAGGTCAGAGCTACAACCTCAAGAAAACCGGCCTTATCGTTTTACTCAACACCGCCCCATAAACCATACTTAAAGATGAACACGCGCTTTGCCCTACCCAACAGGGCAGGGCGCACACCCTTTGAACCAGCAGAAAGCGATCAACCGTGGACGCACTCGACGTACAGAACGACATCAAGCACGTTCTCTTCAGCAAAGAAGAAATCGACGCCAAGATTAAGGAACTTGCCGCCCAAATCGACAAGGACTACGAAGGCCGCGACGTACTGCTGGTCGGCGTACTCAAGGGCGCCATCATGGTCGTAGCCGACCTCTCCCGCGCCCTCAAGGCCCACTACACCATGGACTGGATGGCCGTCTCATCCTACGGTTCAGGCACCAAGTCATCCGGCGTCGTCCGCATCCTCAAGGACCTCGACACCGACCTGACCGGCCGCGACGTGCTCATCGTCGAAGATATCATCGACTCCGGCCTGACCCTCAAGTGGCTCCAGCAGAACCTGGTATCCCGCGGGGCTGCCTCTGTAGAAATCTGCACCCTGCTGCGCAAGCCCAAGAGCGTCAAGACCGACGTTGAGGTCAAGTACGTCGGCTGGGACATCGAACCCGAATTCGTCGTCGGCTACGGCCTGGACTTCGCCGAGCGCTACCGCAACCTGGACTGCATCGTCACTCTGGCCCCCCACGTCTACTCCTAAACAGCGAGCACGCGTCAGAGAGCCCTGGCAGACTCCCCTCCGACGGTGCTTTAGCCCTGAGGTGAAAACCTTGAGGCATCAAGCAAGTACCCAGCAACTTTAGGTACATTAGATAGGTCTAGGCCCACCTGCACCCACTGCCGGGTGCTGGGGCTACCTTTGTGCGGGGCGCACACGGCGCCCCGCCCCGTTATTTTTGTGGAAGGCGCGGCTGTGCAGAATACGGATAACACCTCTGACCCCAAGAAAAAGGGGTTCTTCAGCAAGCTCATCTCAGGGCCCTGGTTCTGGGTACTGCTGGCAGTTCTCATTGCTGTGCCCATGATCTTCGCAAACTCTCTGGCAGCCTCAACCCGCGTTGATACCAACGTGGGTATCGGTCTGCTGAACGACGAGAAGGTCGTCAGCGCCAAAATCTTCGACGGTGACCAGCGCGTAGACCTGGAACTCAAAGAAGACTACGTGAACCCTGCCGGTGAGAACCAGGGCAAGAATGTAAGTTTCTACTACGTTCAGCCCCGCGCCACTGACGTTGTTGCGGCCATGGATGACGCCAACCTTGAGTCCTACACCGATCAGCCGGTGCAGACCAACTGGTTCACCTCCATGCTGTCCTTCATCCTGCCCTTTGTGATCCTGGTGGCCCTCTTCTGGTTCCTGATGTCACGCATGGGTGGCGGCAGCAACCAGATTATGAACTTCTCCAAGTCCCGCGCTAAGAAGTTCAACAAAGACAACCCCACCGTGCGCTTTGCCGACGTTGCCGGTGTTGACGAAGCCCTGGCAGAACTCGAAGAGGTTCGCGAGTTCCTGGCCGAACCTGAAAAGTTCACTCGCCTGGGCGCCAAGATTCCCAAGGGTGTACTGCTCTACGGCCCTCCCGGTACCGGTAAGACCCTGCTCGCTAAGGCTGTAGCCGGTGAAGCCGGGGTCCCCTTCTACTCCATCTCCGGTTCTGACTTTGTTGAAATGTTTGTGGGCGTGGGTGCTTCCCGCGTGCGCGACCTCTTCAAGGAAGCTAAGTCCAACAAGGCCGCTATCATCTTCGTTGACGAAATTGACGCCGTCGGCCGCCAGCGCGGCGTCGGCATGGGCGGCGGCAACGACGAGCGTGAGCAGACCCTCAACCAGCTACTGGTTGAGATGGACGGCTTCGACGGCACTTCTAACATCATCGTTATCGCGGCAACCAACCGCCCCGACGTGCTCGACCCCGCCCTGCTGCGTCCTGGCCGCTTCGACCGCCAGGTCGGTGTAGACGCCCCCGACCTCAAGGGCCGCCAGCGGATCCTCGAGGTGCACGCAACCGGCAAACCCATCGACCGCCGCGTTGACCTGGCCTCCGTCGCCAAGCGCACCCCCGGCTTCACCGGTGCCGACCTGGCCAACGTCATGAACGAAGCGGCTCTGCTGACTGCCCGCGACGGCGGCAACGTGATTGACGAACGCGCTATCGACGAGGCAATCGACCGCGTCATGGCAGGCCCCCAGCGTTCCTCCCGCATCATGAGCGAGCACGAGCGCACCGTCACCGCCTACCACGAAGGTGGTCACGCCCTGGTTGCAGCTGCCCTGCGCAACTCAGCACCCGTCACCAAGATTACGATTCTGCCGCGTGGCCGTGCCCTTGGCTACACCATGGTCATGCCTCAGGACGACAAGTACTCCACCACCCGCCACGAACTGCTGGACCAGATGGCCTACGCCATGGGCGGCCGCGCAGCCGAAGAGCTGATCTTCCACGATCCCTCAACCGGCGCATCTAACGACATTCAGAAGGCAACCGACACTGCCCGCAAGATGGTCACCGAATACGGCATGAGCGCAAAGGTCGGCTCAGTACGTCTAGCTGCCAAGGAATCCGACCCCTTCCTGGGCGGTGGTGTTGGCGGCGGCAACAACTTCTCTGACGAGATGGCCTACCTGGTGGACCAGGAAGTCGCCGCCCTGCTGGAGCAGGCCCACGATGAGGCCTACGAGATTCTGCGCGATAACCGCGATGTACTCGATGCCCTTTCCCTGGCCCTGCTCGAGAAGGAAACCCTCCTCGAGAACGACCTGGCAGAAATCTTCGCGGGCGTGCGCAAACGCCCCGAACGCGACCACTGGTACTCCAAGTCCAACCGCGAGCCCTCAACCCTACCTCCGGTTAAGGTAGCTAAGGCAGAAGCTGATGAGGCTCCTGCCGCTGAAGAGCCCATCGTTCAGCAGCCCACCGTGGACCCCATGGATCCCGGTAACCCCCACCCCGGTGCCGCAGGCCCCGCAGGTAACCCCGACGTTGACCCCCTGGGAGGGCCCCGTTAATGGCAGTTGACCAGCCCCGTATCGAGGCCGCCGTCCGCGAGATTCTGCTGGCTATCGGCGAAGACCCCACCCGTGACGGTCTGCTCGACACCCCCGCCCGTGTAGCCCGTGCCTACGATGAGATGTTTGCTGGTCTGCACCAGAGCGCCGGCGATATTCTGGGTACCACTTTCGACATCGACCACTCCGAGCTGGTTCTGGTCAAGGACATTCCCTTCTACTCGACCTGCGAGCACCACCTGGTGCCCTTCTTCGGGCACGCCCACATCGGTTATATCCCCGGTGGTGACGGCAAGGTCACCGGCCTGTCCAAGCTTGCCCGCCTGGTTGATATCTACGCCAAGCGCCCCCAGGTACAGGAGCGTCTGACCACCCAGGTTATTGAGGCTCTCGAAGAGCATTTGCAGCCCACCGGCGCGATTGTGGTGATTCAGGCTGAGCACATGTGCATGTCTATGCGCGGTGTGCGCAAGCCCGGGGCGAAGACGGTGACGAGTGCCGTCCGCGGGGCCCTGCGCGATCCCGCTACCCGTGCCGAGGCAATGAGCCTGATTAACGCCTCCTGATTTCTCATGACTCTTCCCCACGCGCACGGCTCCTACGAGAATCTGCCGACCGACCGCACCCTGATTATGGGTATTCTCAACGTCACCCCCGATTCCTTCTCTGACGGGGGCCTGCACGCGGACGCCGCCACGGCAGTTGCGCACGCCAAGGCCCTGGTCACCCAGGGGGCAGACATTATTGATGTGGGGGGCGAATCAACCCGCCCCGGGGCTACCCGCGTTGACCTGGCTGAGGAGCAGCGCCGCGTCCTGCCCGTTATTGAAGCTTTAGCTGCTGAGAACATCGTCATGTCGGTTGATACCCTCAACCCCGAAACCGCCCGCGCCGCCGTGGCAGCTGGCGCCCACATCATCAACGACGTTGCCGGCATGAACCTGCGCGAAGACATGATTGAGACTGTCGCCGAGCTGGGCGTGCCCTACATTCTCATGCACTCGCGCGGTACCTCCATCACCATGGACTCCCAGGCCGTCTACACCGATGTTGCCGGTGAGGTCTTTAGCGAGCTCTTTACCCTGCGCGAGCGACTGCTTGCCGGGGGAGTGGCACCCGAGCAGATTATTCTTGACCCCGGCCCCGGCTTTGCTAAGCAGGGGGAGCAAAACTGGCAGATTTTAGCGGGTCTGCAGACCCTGGCCGACGAGGGGCACCGGGTGCTGGTGGCTGGTTCCCGCAAACGCTTTATCGCCCGGCTTTTGCAGGAGCAGGACGCCGCAGCCTCCGGTCTGCCGGCAGAGCAGGTTACTGAGCGCCCGGCTACTGAACGGGATGTTGCCAGTGCAGCCCTTTCGGTGATGGCTGCTGAGGTAGGAGCCTGGGCCGTGCGCGTCCATAATGTGCAGGCGACCGCCGATGCCCTTGCCGTGCGCGCAGCCTGGCGGCGGGCGTCCGCTCTCTCAAGCTAGCCCTACCCCGCGTGACACAGAAGCGTCATAAATGAAAATGTCTTTGTGACTTTAAGCGCTTTAGAGGTGGTGCTTTAGACCCGCTTAAGTACTATCCTTCCCAGCAAATACCCGGGTGAGACTATCTTTAGGCATGTCGAAGGGCACACATAACGGTCACTAACGGTTGCCCCCGCTGCGTGGATAATGGCTACAAAGCACCGGCGCTTCAACTCTGAACTGCCACCGGTGACCAGACTCGGTGAAAGGTGACCATGCACGATCACAGCTCATCGGCAGATACGCGAGACTACTCGCGCGCTGACCGCATAACGCTCACAGGTGTGGGTAGCGTGGGCTACCACGGGGTGCTCGACTCTGAAAAGCAGACCGGCCAGCCCTTCTTCGTCGATATCACCATGTTCACCGACTTTACCCGGGCCGCTGCCACCGACGATGTGGCGCACACCGTCAACTACGCCGAAGTAGCTGAGGTCATCCGCGAAATCGTCACTGGTGAATCCCTGGACCTCATTGAAACCCTGGCTGAGCGTATCGCTACCGCTGTGCTTGAGAAGTTCCCCCTGCTGGCGGTTGAGCTGACCGTACATAAGCCCAAGGCCCCTATCGAGGTGACCTTCGCCGATGTGTCGGTGACGATTTTTAGGGAGAAGCATGCCGGTTAAAGCCATTCTTGCCCTGGGCTCTAACCTGGGCAATAGCGAAGACACCCTGATTAAGGCAATTGGCGATATCTGCTCCCACGAGAAAATCGCGGTGACCAAGATTTCCCCCATCGCTATCACAGCTCCCGTGGGCGGCCCTGCCGGCCAGCCCGACTACGCCAACATGGTGGTTGAGATTGAGACCAGCCTGCGGCCCTTCATGCTGCTGGAATACACCCAGCAGATTGAGCAGAAGCACCACCGCACCCGCGACGTCCGCTGGGGCCCGCGTACCCTGGATATCGACATTATCGACATCGCCTCCCTGGAGATGGACGACCCCGACCTCACCCTGCCCCACCCGCGGGCCGCTGAACGGGCCTTCGTACTGGAGCCCTGGGCCCGTATGGACCCCGCTGCCCTCCTTTTGGGTTCATCAGTGCGCCAGCTGGCAGATGATGCTGCGGACGCCGGTGGCATCCGCGAGTTCCACCCCGCCCCGGTGGTCTGCGCGTGAAACTGCGAAGCCGAGCTCTTGCCTTCCTAGCGGCTGTCGGGGTTGCAAGCGGTGCTGTACTGAACTTCCTGAGCGTGAGCTCTGGCGGGCCGGAGCTCTCCCTGCCCGCCCTGACCGTAGTAGCGGCTCTGATTCTTGGCTCCCTGGCCCTCTACTTCGCCCGGCAGGTGCTCAAATTCAGCCGGGTTGAGACTCGTAAGAATGCCGGTTCCATGAACCCCCTCATGGCCGCCCGTGTAGCGGTCTTCGCTCAGGCTCTTGCCCTCACCGGTGCCCTGGTGACCGGCTGGCAGGTGGCTATCCTGGTCTACCAGCTGGGTCTACTGACCTCCCGTGCTTCGGCGCAACCGCTGGTGGAAAGCTCTGTCGCTTTAGCCGGTGGGCTGGTGATGCTGGTTGCCGGTATCGTCGCTGAGAACTGGTGCAAGATTCCTCCGGGAGATAAGGACGCCGGTGGTGGGGTTGGCGAGGTCAGTCCGCAGACCGGTCCCCTGGCTCGCAATAAGCCGGACTCTTCTTCCTAGTCGGTAAGGTTTAGGCAAGCTTTCCCTCCGTGCCATAATGGTGTAGACCACATTTGAAGCATATAGAGGGTTTTTATAAGGTATGCCAGGCTCACGCTCGCTGCCGACCCTCTCGCTGGTTCGCTAGCGCTCACAAGGCGATTCACGCCAGCCCCGAGCCAGCAGCTTCGCTGTGAGCCTGCCTACCTACTTTTATGAATAAGCCTTATACGTAACGAGAGAGCACCATGAACGAGCCGCAATTTACACCTACCCTGCCCCCGCTCGACCTGGATGGCCTGGGCAAGCAGACTATAGATCTGCCCGAGGTCAGCTGGAAGCGGGTCTCGCCCAAGTACGTTCGGGTTAAGCTCATTACCTCTTTGATCTGGTCTCTTATTCTGTTGGGGCTGGCGTCCTTGCCGCTTATCATGACGCTTGTGGTGGAGAGCTGGAACTGGGCCCCTTGGGCCTACTGGGGCCTGTTCGGTCTGGTGCTTATCTGGCGCGTGTGGGCTCTGGTGCTGGTCAAGCGCCGGGTGCAGGCAATCGGCTACAGCGAACGTACTGACCACCTGCTCAAGCGCTCTGGCCTGCTCTTCCGCTCGGTCACCGCCGTGCCCTACGGGCGTATCCAGTACGTCGATGTTTCCTCTGGCCCCCTTGAAAACGCGCTCTCCCTGGCCAGCGTTGAGGTAAAAACCGCAGCGAACAGCATCACCATTCCGGGCCTGGCCAAGAGCGATGCTGACCAACTGCGCGAGGTACTGACCGACCTGTCGGACGCCAGAATGGCGGGCCTCTAAATGAGCGAACAGGTACCCACTTCAGAATCCCCGGCTGTTTCCACCGATATCACCGCCCGCGAAGAAGCCGCCCTCACCTGGCGTCGTGCCCACCCGCTCTCGCCCCTGGTACGGGCCTGGCTGATTATCGTCGTTTTCATCTACACCATCGCTAATAACCTGGTTGACGACCTCTTCACCGGCGAAGAACCCCTTGACCTGCGCGAGCTGGGTGAGGTTGGCCCACCCGACACTGTCTTCCTCTCCTGGACGAGCATCTTCGGGGGCTTCTGGTTCCTGGGTGTACTGGCAGTTTTCTTCCTGCTCCTTTTGCTGCCCTTCCTCTCAACCTGGTTCTTTTACCGTTTTGCTGTCGATGACCGCAATGTCTACATCAAGAGCGGCATGCTCTTCAAAACCGAGCGCAAAGCCCGGCTGGACCGTGTGCAGTCCATCGACGTGAACCGCCCGCTCATGGCCCGCTTACTGGGCTTAGCTGAGCTTAAATTCGATGTAGCAGACGGTGATTCCTCAGCCCTGCGCGTGCAGTTCCTCAAGTACTCCGAGGCCCGCTCCCTGCGCGAGCAGCTACTGGCTCAGGTGCGCACCCTCAAGGAGGGGTCAGCAACCTCACCGGCGGCGTCCGCCCCTGTTGAGCAACCTGCCCACCGCGATATTGCAGACCGCCTGGGTAACCATCTCACCGAGAATTTTCTGGGGGTTAAGGACGCCGGCGAGCAACTGATTGTCAAGGTACCAGTAGCGCGGTTATTAGGGTCCATGGTGCTGAGCCTGGGCTGGCTTGTGGGTCTTCTCTTCCTGCTGAGCCTGGGCGGCCTCATGCTCTGGGCAGAGATATCCTTGGGCGCTATATTTGCCTCGAACGCGGCTGTTATCCTGGCTATCGTCTCGAGCACCTGGAAGCGCTTTAACACCGGTTTTAACTTTTCACTCTCTACCAGCCCGGACGGGCTGAAAACCCGCTTTGGCTTTACCGATACCACCACCCAGACCCTACCCGAGGGACGCGTCCAGCGTATTTCGGTGGAGCAGCCCCTGCTCTGGCGTATAACCGGCTGGTACCGGGTCAAGGTGACCCTGCTGGGCAAGACCGGCGACCAGGGTGAGTTCGCCGGGGAGCTGCTCCCTGTGGGCATCCTTGATGACGTGATGCGGGTGCTACCCCTGGTGGTGCCGGCCCAGCAGGACGGTGGTGTTTCGCCTGCCCAGCTCATGGCCGGTTTGGCAGGTAGCGGCGCAGAACAGGACTTTACGGTCTCCCCGGCGTCCGCCCGCTGGTTTGACCCCCTGACCTACCGCCGCAACGGCTTCGCGGTAACACCCCTGCTCCTGCTGGTGAGGTCAGGTCGTTGGGTGCGCCGCCTCTCCTATGTTCCGCACCTCAAGGTGCAGAGCCTTGAACTGAGCCAGGGGCCCCTACAGAAGCGGGCTGGGCTAGCTCACCTGTCGTTGCGGGTTGCCGGGGGAGCCCTGTCTACCGCAGTGCATAACGCGGACGCCGAGGTCGCCCGCGCCCTGACCGTCCGTCTGGCTCAGCTGGGGGTTGCACCTGCGCCGGTGCCGACATCTGCGGAGGCCGGGAAAGTCTCCGGTACCTCTTCGCAGCTCCCGCCCTACGAGCTCCTACCTCTGCCCTACACAGCGACGGATAACTAATATACCCACCAAGACCCCGCCGATTCGCTCCTAACCCCGGGGAACATCACCATAGGAAGGAGTGAAACAGCGGGTCGGTCGGTAGACTAGGCATGCAGAACGCAGACAGAAAGGTGCCCCGTGCAAACCAGCAACCATCTTAAGCCCGCCCGCCTGGGCATTGGCGTGATCTCAGCAGGCAAGGTGGGGGCCGTGCTCGGCGCAGCCCTACGCGCAGCTGGGCACCTGATTACCGGCGTCCATGCCGTCTCAGAAGCCTCCCGTACCCGGGCTGAGGCTCTGCTCCCCGGCGTCCCCGTCTCCAGCATCCCAGAGATCATTACCACCAGTGAAGTGGTGCTCCTTGCCGTACCCGATGATGCCCTGCCTGATCTGGTTAAAGGTATCGCCGAAACCGACGGCTGGCGCCCCGGGCAAATCCTCATCCATACCTCAGGGCGGCACGGTACCTCCGTCCTTGCTCCCGCCACCGCTCAGGGAGCTATCGGCCTCGCCATCCACCCGGCCATGACCTTCACCGGCCTCTCCCTCGACCTGCCCCGCCTGGCCAACACCAGCTTCGGCGTCACCGGCCCAGCCCCTTTCACCCCCATCGCCCAGGCCTTGGTCGTTGAGATGGGGGGAGAGCCCGTCCTGATAGCCGAAGGCGACCGCCCCCTCTATCACGCCGCCCTTGCCCACGGCTCCAACCACCTGGTTACCATCACCGGCCAGGCCCTCCAAATCCTGGCCTCCATCGGCATCGAAAACCCAGCCCGCTACATAGAGCCCCTGCTCAGAGCATCCCTCGACAACGCCCTCGCCAACGGCGATAGCGCCCTCACCGGCCCCGTCGCCCGAGGGGACGCCCACACCGTTGCCGCCCACGCCCAAACCCTAGCCAGCTACGCACTCGAAGAAAACGCCGACGACGTCCCCGCCGCCTACCTGGCCCTGGCCCGCGCCACCGCCGAACGTGCCCACAGCCGCGGCGCCCTCACCGATGAGAGCTACCAGGCTGTGCTTAAAGCGCTCGCCGGGTAAACTAGGAGGGCGCAAAACACGAAAGGACCCCTCACCACCGTGACGAGTCAAACCCCCATCGCACACACCATCACCGACCTCGGCAACGAAATGCTCCTGGCCCTCACCACCGCCAGCCGCCGCCGAGACACCGGTGAAACCCTCGCCGCAGAGAAGCCCCTCACCGTAGGCTATGTAGCCACCATGGGTGCCCTGCACGACGGGCACGCCACCCTCATTCGCCGCGCCCGTGAACAAAACGATGTTGTGGTGCTCTCCATCTTCGTCAACCCCCTCCAGTTTGGGCCCAATGAAGATTACGACCGCTACCCTCGCACCCTCGAAGCCGATGCCGCCTTGGCAGCTGAAGCTGGCGTCGACGTCATTTTCGCCCCCACCGTTGAAGACATGTACCCCGGTGGCGACCCCAAAATCACCGTGGTCTCCGGTAAACTGGGCACCCTCTTTGAGGGCAAGACCCGCCCGGGCCACTTCGACGGGGTGCTGACCGTGGTCAATAAGTTCTTCAATATCCTCAAGCCCCTGGTCGGGGAGGCTAACCTCAACGCCTACTTCGGGCAGAAGGACGCCCAGCAGCTGGCCCTCATTCAGCGCATGGTTAAGGACTTCAACCACCAGGTGACCATCAAGCCTGTGCCCGTGGTGCGCGCGGATGACGGGCTGGCCCTCTCATCACGCAACCAGTACCTGAGCGCTGAAGAACGCGAAGCAGCCCTGGTTCTGTCCCGAACCCTGGCCACCCTGCGCGAAAAGTACATCACCGGTAGCTTCACCGCTGAGGATATCGCCCAGGCCCGTGCCACCATCGACAGCACCGACGGCGTACGCCTGGACTACCTAGAAGTGGTCGATACCGACACATTCGAGGCCCCCCAGAGCGAACAGGCACGTGTGCTAGCGCTCGTGGCAGCCTACGTGGGCTCCACCCGCCTCATCGATAACATGGAAATCAACTAAGACCTCTATACCCAACCTAAGAACAGGTACATCATTGACTGAACAGGGCAATACCCCCGCCGAAACCACCGCTTTCGACCACGGCGTCTCAGAGCAGATGCAGATCCGCCTCGAAAAGCGCGCCAAGCTGCTCGAATCTGGCCGTGAAGCCTACCCCGTGGGCGTCCCCGTCACCCACACCATCACCGAAATCCGTGAGAAGTACGACGGCAAGCTCGAAGCAGACCAGACCACCGGTGACATCGTTGGTGTGGCCGGACGCGTCGTCTTCGTTCGCAACACCGGCAAGCTCTGCTTCGCCTCCCTCCAGCAGGGCAACGGCACCCGCATCCAGGCCATGATTTCCCTGGCCAGCGTAGGCGAAGAATCCCTGGCAGACTGGAAGGCCCTGGTTGATTTGGGCGATTACGTCTTCGTCAAGGGCGAGGTTATTTCTTCCCGCCGCGGCGAGCTCTCCATCATGGCCGAAGAATGGCAGATGGCATCCAAGGCCCTGCGTCCCATGCCCAACCTGCACTCTGACCTGAACGAAGAGACCCGCGTGCGCCAGCGCTACCTTGATCTGATGGTGCGCGATGAAGCCCGCGACCTGGTGATTAAGCGCGCCAAGATTACCCAGACCGTGCGTAACGTCCTGAACGACCACGGCTATATTGAGCTGGAGACCCCCATCCTGCAGCTCATCCACGGTGGCGCAGCAGCCCGCCCCTTCGAAACCCACCTGAACGCTTTCGACCAGCCCATGACCCTGCGCATCGCTACCGAGCTCTTCCTCAAGCGTGCTGAGGTCGGTGGCCTGGAACGCGTCTACGAAATTGGCCGCGTCTTCCGCAACGAGGGCGTAGACTCCACCCATAGCCCCGAATTCACCACCCTGGAATGCTACGAAGCCTATGCCGACCAGTTCGTCATGGCCAAGCGTATGCAGGAAATTATCATGGCCTGCGCTGACGCCGTAGGCGTACACAAGATTGAAACCGAAGCAGGTACCATCGACCTCACCGGCGAGTGGAAGTGGCTGGGTGTCTACCCCGGTCTCTCTGAAGCTGTAGGCGTTGAGGTCACCCCCGCCACCACCGCAGAAGAACTGCGCGCTATCGCTGAGAAGCACGAGGTTCCCGTTGACCCCAAGTGGGACGCCGAGAAGCTAGTCGTTGAGCTCTTTGGCGAAATCGTGGAGCCCACCCTGATTAACCCCACCTTCGTCTACGACTACCCGCCCTCAGCCCAGCCACTGGCCCGCCAGCACCGCTCCGAGGCCAACCTGATTGAGGCCTGGGACCTGATTATCGGCGGTATGGAGCGAGGCACCGCCTTCTCCGAGCTCATTGACCCCGTGATTCAGCGTGAGCGCCTCACTGAGCAGTCCAAGCTGGCTGCCGGTGGCGATGATGAAGCCATGCAGCTCGACGACGACTTCCTGCGCGCCCTTGAATACGGTGCGCCCCCCATGGGCGGCCTGGGCCTGGGCATCGACCGCCTGATTATGCTCTTCACCGGCGTAGGTATCCGCGAGACCATTCTCTTCCCGCTGATGAAGCCCGAAGCCGAGTAAAGCGTCCTAACGCTCTTGTGCCAGCCTGGCAGCCTGCCAGGCGGGCTTTTGTTTGCCAGCCCCTCTACACCGCCGCCTAGGGTAGATTGGAGGGAGCATAAACCCGAGAAAGGTAGAGAAGAGATGGAATTCCTGATTGGCCTGGTTCCCTCCATAGGCGCGGGCCTGGTGCTTTATTTTATTTTGCGCTGGATGAATCGTGCTGACCGCACCGAGCGTGCTGCCCGCCGGGATATCGAAAAGGACGCCGAAGCCTGGTACCGCTCTGTAAAAAACGCGGACGGAACCCGGGACCCTTTTGGAACATCAGAAACTAAATAAAAGTCTTTTTGTTCTCTGAAGCGTGACTTTATTTCCTTTTTGAGAAAAGAATATGTACTATTTATTTTAGTCATCAAGGGTGACTAACTCGATTGCGTACCCCACAGAAAAGGGTAGAAGGCGGATATTCCCTATACGTCTCCCTGCCCAAAAACGCGGTTGAGTTCATATTCCCTAAACAGCCTCATCCAAGGAGAAAATAATGGCTCAGAAGGTCAAGATTATTCTTGAAGACGATCTCGACGGCGGCCCCGCAGAAGAAACCGTACGTTTCGGTCTCGACGGCGGCCAGTTCGAAATCGATCTTTCTAGCGCTAACGCTGCCCGCCTGCGCGACGCCATCCGTCCTTTCGCCGCTAAGGCCCGCCGCGTTCAGGGTGCCCAGCGCACTCCCGGCCGCCCCGCAGGTTCACGCACCACCGCTAAGCGCAACCCCGAAATCGCTAAAATTCGTAAGTGGGCCCAGGAAAATGGCTACGAGGTTTCAAGCCGCGGTCGTATCCACCAGAACATTCAGGATGCCTACTACAAGGCGATGGGCAAAGAAAGCAAGTAAATAATCTTCTTCTTGTCTCTCTGAGGCGGAACCCGGTCAGCGGGTTCCGCCTCATTATTTATAAGCAGCCTATAAAGCACGGGCATGGAAAATGCTGGATAAACTCCAGGCGCATCTGACCGAGTAAATATAGAGGGGTATCTAGATAAAAAGGTGGGCAACCTTGGAGTCGCGCAGCTGACTGAATACCAGCTCTCTTGTCGGCATAAGGCATGGGAGCTTTCCCTCCCTGCGAACACCATTCATTCCGTGGCGAACAGGGCCCCGCAGGCTGAGAAACGCGCGTAATCTTTTGGGTAATAGTAAGTTTCCAAGGAGTGTTCAATGTTTGAACGGTTTACCGACCGCGCCCGCCGCGTCATCGTGCTTGCCCAAGAAGAAGCACGCATGCTGAACCACAACTACATCGGCACCGAACACATTCTGCTCGGTCTGATTCACGAGGGTGAAGGTATTGCGGCTCGTGCTCTTGAGTCGCTCGGTATTAATCTCACTGCTGTGCGCGACCAGGTGCAGGACATCATCGGTTCCGGCCCCCAGGCTTCCAGCGGCCATATTCCTTTTACCCCGCGCGCCAAGAAGGTGCTTGAGCTCTCCATGCGCGAGGCCATTCAGCTGAACCACGGCTACATCGGTACCGAGCACATTCTGCTGGGTATGGTGCGCGCTAACGAGGGTGTGGGCAACCAGATTCTGACCAAGCTGGGCGCTGAGCCCGCTAAGGTCCGCCAGACCGTGATGGATCTGATTTCTGGCTACCCCGGCAACAACAACGGTGAGGGCGGCAAGGAGACCGCCGGTGTCGGCGCGGGTAACTCCCGCGAGGGCACCCCGGCTGGCTCTGCCATTCTTGACCAGTTCGGACGCAACCTCACGGCTGCGGCGCGCGAGGGCAAGCTTGACCCCGTGATTGGCCGCCACAAGGAGATGGAGCGCGTTATGCAGGTGCTCTCTCGCCGTACCAAGAACAACCCCGTGCTGATTGGTGAACCCGGCGTGGGTAAGACCGCTGTGGCTGAGGGCCTGGCCCAGGCAATTGTGCACGGGGACGTCCCTGAGACCCTCAAGGACAAGCACCTCTACACCCTGGATCTCGGTTCCATGGTAGCCGGTTCCCGCTACCGCGGTGACTTTGAAGAGCGTATGAAGAAGGTTCTGAAGGAAATCCGCAATCGCGGTGACATCATCCTCTTCATCGACGAAATTCACACCCTGGTTGGCGCAGGTGCCGCCGAGGGCGCAATCGATGCAGCTTCAATTCTTAAGCCCATGCTGGCCCGCGGCGAGCTGCAGACCATCGGTGCAACCACCCTCGACGAGTACCGCAAGCACATCGAGAAGGATCCTGCCTTGGAACGCCGCTTCCAGCCTATCCAGGTAGACGAACCCAGCCCCGAGCTGGCTGTTGAGATTCTCAAGGGTCTGCGCGATAAGTACGAAGCTCACCACCGCGTCACCATCTCAGATGAAGCCCTGGAAACCGCTGTTAACCTGGCCCACCGCTACATCTCTGACCGCTTCCTGCCCGATAAGGCCGTCGACCTGATTGACGAGGCCGGTGCCCGCCTGCGCATTAAGCGCATGACTGCCCCGCCGGAAATCAAGGTACTTGAAGAGCGCATCGCCAAGCTCAAGGGCGAGAAGGAAGAGGCTATCGCGGCTAACGAGTTCGAGAAAGCAGCTGACCTGCGCGACAAGGAGCAGAAGCTGGCTGCTGAGAAGGAAGAAGCCGAGCAACAGTGGCGCAATGCCGGCGATGCTTTCGGTGAGGTAACCCCCGAGGTTATCGCCGACGTCCTGGCCTTCTCCACCGGCGTTCCGGTCTACAAGATTACCGAGGAAGAATCCGGCCGTCTGCTCAAGATGGAAGAGGAGCTGCACAAGCGCGTCATCGGCCAGGAGAACGCCATCAAGGCTCTCTCCCGTTCAATTCGCCGTACCCGTGCTGGCCTCAAGGACCCCAAGCGCCCCGGCGGCTCCTTCATCTTCGCCGGCCCCACCGGTGTCGGTAAGACCGAGCTGGCTAAGGCTCTGGCTGAGTTCCTCTTTGGGGATGAGGACGCCCTCATCACCTTGGATATGTCGGAGTACCAGGAGAAGCACACCGTTTCCCGCCTCTTCGGTGCCCCTCCCGGCTACGTCGGCTACGAAGAGGGTGGCCAGCTGACCGAAAAGGTCCGCCGCAAGCCCTTCTCCGTTGTGCTCTTTGACGAGGTTGAAAAGGCTCACGCCGACCTCTTCAACTCCCTGCTACAGATTCTGGAAGACGGACGTCTGACCGACTCCCAGGGCCGTGTTGTGGACTTCAAGAACACCGTCATCATTATGACCACCAACCTGGGCTCCCGCGAGATGGCCCGCCGTGTACCCGTTGGCTTCCAGCAGGTGGGTGACGACCAGGGCTCCTACGAGCGTATGCAGGGTCGCGTGATGGAATCCCTCAAGGAGCACTTCCGCCCTGAGTTCCTCAACCGCGTGGACGACATCATCGTCTTCCCCCAGCTCTCCGAGTCTGAGATCCTGCAGATCGTTGACCTCTTCGTTGCCCGCCTGGCTAAGCGCCTGGCCGAGCAGGATATGTCCATCGAGCTGACCGATAAGGCTAAGGCTCTCATGGCAGCTAAGGGTTACGACCCCTCCATGGGTGCCCGTCCGCTGCGCCGCGAGATGCAGCGCAATCTGGAGGACCCGCTCTCTGAGAAGATCCTCTTCGGTGAGATCAAGTCCGGTGAGAAGATCACCGTGGACGTTGAGGGTGAGGGTGACCTGGCTAAGTTCACCTTCTCGTCAGCTCCCCTGGGTGAGCTGGACGCCGAGGCCTTTGACAAGGCCTTTGGTGAGGACGAGAAAGAGCTGCCCGCAATCCCCGAAGCTGAGGTAGCGAACGATACCGCCGAGCAGCGCTTCGAGGCCGACGAACGCTAACCTGCGTTTATAACCGTAAGCCGCCTGTGGCGTCCTGATACCAAGGACGCCGCAGGCGGCTTTGTGCTGCGCTGGTAGGTTCGTGATGTTTCTGTGATGGCGCTTGATAAATGTAACCAAAGCTTGACCAAGTTTTCAGCTTGTGCCCAGCTCTTTAAGGCTTGCGCTCAAGGCTGGCTTGCCATACTTGAGCCATACGGTTCGACAGAGCCCCTGAAGACTCAAAGCCCCGGTGTGTGGGGCTGCTTTAGGACAAGAAGACTCTTGTGTGTATGTGTGTGTAATGATGTAAATCAGCTCTCGCACCGCTTAGCGGTCGGGGGCTGATTTATTGTTTAAGGGCCTCTGCGTCTCACGCGGCTTTGGCCCCGAGCAGGCCGGGCAGTAGCCTTGAGGAATGACTGATGTGACCGTCCGCCCCGCCACCGTGCACGATGTGCCCGCTATTCAGGGCCTGGTGCGCCCCCTGGCCCTTGAAGGAATCCTGCTCGATAAAGAGGCTGTGGCCTACTATGAGGCTATCCAGGAGTTCCTCATCGTTGAGGACGCCGCCGGGCAGGTTCTCGGCTGCGGGGCCCTGCACGTGATGTGGCAGAATATCGCTGAAATTAGGACGCTGGCGGCAGCTCCCGCGGCACGCGGTCGGGGAGTGGGGCACGCCCTGGTCGCTGCGCTGGTAGAGCGGGCTAGGCAGCTTGGCGTAGCCAGTGTTTTCTGCCTGACTTTTGAGGTTGATTTCTTCAAGCGCCAGGGGTTTAGGGTGATGGAGAACCAGGATCAGATTGATTCTGAGACTTTTATGGAGCTGTTGCGGTCGCACGATGAGGGTGTGGCGGAGTTTCTTGACCTTGCCCGGGTAAAGCCCAATACGCTGGGGAATACCCGGATGATTTTGGAAATCTAGAGAAGGTGCTGGAGATTTTTCCTCTACAGGTCTAGAATGTGCCCAGCTTTTTGAGGTAATCTAGTTCACAACTTCTGAAAGGTGTGAACCATGAATCGTCAGGATTTACAGGGAACATACCGTCAGAAAAAGCGACCCGGCATCGTTGCCGGCGCCGCACTCGGCTTGAGCCTCTTGCTCGCCGTTGCTGCCTCGTTTTTCCTGGCGGGAACTTCAACTTTAGGGCGCTCACCGAGCAGCGAGCCTATTGAACACATTACGGTGACCCGCAAGGCAGCGGTCCCCGGCTATTCCGATGCCCAGTGCTGGCAGGCTTTCACCCGCGTTGCTGAAACGAATATTCTGGGCAAGGAGCTTCTGGCCCATAAATTCTCCGTTATCTGGTGTGCGAAGGACGGCGGCATCGTCTACCAGCAGGACGCCACCACGGTCGACTACACGGGCCCTAACATGCGCTCAGAGCCGCCTGCTAACCCCGATTATTCACTGGCCTATGAGCTGGATTCTCTCGAGTCATACCGCACGGTTATTAGCCGCATGGTGAATAACAGTAGCGGCCTGCCGAGCTACGGTTTCGAACGGTGCGTGGCCTTTACCCTCGATGCTGAGGGCACAGCGGAAGGAGAGCTCTCGTGCGTCGCCAACTAGATCTAGAGCAGGTACCCGGTACGGTTTTGGCAGAGAACGGTTGCCCGGTCTTTTTGCAGACAGTACCCGGCCTCTTTGCGACCTGGGTTTATCCGCTTGCTCTGATTCTGCTTTTGCTGGTGAACCAGCCCCTAGCCCTGTGGCTGGTGCTAGCCGCTGGTGTTTATGCCCACGGGGTGCGCTACCCCAGGGTCTATGAGGTCTTTTACCCGGTCTACTTCTATCTTTCGGTAGTGCTTGTGGCCCTCCTGCCCGTGGTGCATCTGGTGCTTACCCTGGCAACCGGGGTGAGTGTGACGGACGCGCGCCCCTAGCCCCGGAGAGAAAGCGAGGAGAACGGTGAAAACGAGGCATCACACCATCCTGCTGGGGCGGGTATGTACCGCCGTGCTGGTTATTCTGCCCCTCTTGCTGGGCTGGCTTGTCTCTAGCCAGCAAATGAAGAACTGGGACCACATGCAGAATAATGACGGTGCGCTACTTGTATCGGTGAGTCCCTGGAGCGTCAGCAACCTGGTGACGGGATCAACCCGCGATAAGATCACCGAAAAAGAGGCAGCCCTCTATGCAGACCATCAGTGCTGGCAGGCGAGCACACCGGTGACAGAAGAAAATCTGCTGGGTTCTGACCTGACCACCACGGTTTTCTCCCTGGGATGGTGCACCGACGGCTCCGCCATCACCTACCTGAGCAACCTCACCTACACCTCATCCAGCTTCTCCCTGCTTGGCGATAACTCGGTCTACGACAGGGAGCCTGAGATATGGGAAGAAAAGGGGCCTGCCGCCCGGGTATCGGTGGTGAGAGAGTTCAACCGCACCAGCCTCAACAGCTATGGCTACACCCGTTGCGTGAACTTCTCCATTGACAGCGAGGGCACCGCAGAAGCGAGACTGACATGCTAAAGAGAACAGACACCCACTACGACACCACCGGCCGTCAGGTTTACCTCAACTACCGGCCGGGCTTCTTTGCCCAGCCCTGGTACCCGGTGCTGGTCTTTGTGCTCCTTATTCCCTCTGCTCAACTCCTGTCCCTTATTCTGCTCATCGCAGGCACATACGCAAACGGGGTGCGCTACCCCCGCCAGCACGGGGTCTTCAAACGAGGCTACTTCTTCTTTTCCTTCATCGCCGGAGTGGTTATTCCCTTCGCAGCGATTTTCTGGGGCAGCGCAACGACCGTGAGCTTCGGTTAAAGGCTGACCCTGCCGCCCTCAACCTGCCGGGCGAGGCCGTCCGCCAGGAGTCCCGAGAAGCAACGCTCAACCTGCTCCGGCGGGGGAGTGAGCGCCCGCAGCTTCGCAACAGCAGGAACAAGACCCTCGGGAACAATCATATCTACCCGCCCCACACTGGTCAGCAGCTGGGCCGGCACCGGCTCCTGGGCGGCGCGCAGCACGCCCATCATGGCACCCCGCAACTGGCGGTCGGTACCGGCCCAAGCCTGGCCCTTAGGTACATAGTCGGCCTCGGGGCATCCTGCCGCAACCCAGGCACAGGAATCCAGCACAGGGCAGCGCTCGCAGCTTGGAGCTTTAGCGGTGCAGATGAGAGCCCCTAGCTCCATGACCGATACATTCCACAGGCAGGACGCCGCCAGATCGGCGGGCATGAGCTCGTCAGCTAAACGGGTTTCGGCTGCTGTGAGTGCCTTAGACGGCAGCGCCTTGCCCGAGATAAGGCGGGCATGGACCCGGCGGATATTGGTATCAATCACCGTGGCCCTTGCACCAAACGCAAAAACAGATATAGCTGCCGCGGTATATGAGCCCACGCCGGGTAAGGCCAAAAGCTCCTCATAGCTACCCGGAACCTGGCCACCGTGCTGCTGAACAATAGCCTGCGCCGCAGCGTGTAGGCGAAGTGCCCGGCGGGGGTAGCCCAGACGTCCCCACGCTCGCACAGCCTCGCCCGAATCTTCAGCCGCCAAATCAGCGGGGGAGGGCCAGCGCTCTAACCAAGTTTCCCAGACCGGCAAGACCCGCTTAACCGGAGTCTGCTGCAGCATAAACTCGCTGACCATCACCTCCCAGGGCGTATTACTCCCGGTACGCCAGGGCAAATCACGGCGGTGCTCCAGGTACCACCCGTTAATCTCGGTGTGCAGGTTTTCAAGTTCCTCGGGAGTGAGCTGGCTCAGCGGCAAAGTAAAAGACACTCCAACACTCTAAAACACCTGTAACCAGGAGGACGAACACAGCCCAAAAGTTCCGCAGGTGGCATAGAAAAAGGTACTCTAGATGTATGTCTGAAAACGTTGATTCACAGGTGGAAGAAGTCTCACCCGAGGTCTACCGCCGCCGCCGCATTGTTGCCGTCCTCATCCTGGTCCTTGTCCTGCTCCTCATTATCGGCCTCATCAGCTGGTTAGCAGGCCGCGGTAATAGCTCCGATAACGCAACCGCCACCGCAAGCACCTCAACCAGCGCCGAAGCTTTCAGCGACTTTAGCCAGCGCGCCACCGAGTCAGCGACCCCTTCAGAAAGCGCTGAAGCCAGCGAGTCCGCAAGCGCCAGCGAATCAGCGTCAGCCGAAGCCAGTGAATCAGCTACCGCTAGTGAAAGCGCAGAGGCTACCGAATCAGCCGAGCCTACTGAGTCTGCTGAAGCTACCGAATCAGCTGAACCCACTGCGTCCGCTTCACCCACCGAAGCCGTGGTAGCAGCCTGCACCGCAGCCGACCTGCAGGTAAGCCTGACCGCCGACCGCAACAGCTACGCAGCGGGCCAGAACCCCGCCCTGGCTGTCACCTACACCAACACCTCGGGTAACCCCTGCATCGTGACCGGCGGCGTTAACAACGTAGACGTTAACATCACCTCCGGCCCCGCCCAGGTCTACAACTACGCCCAGTGCTACGCCAACCCCGTAGAAGACGCTGAAGTTGCCGCAGGTGCCACCAACACCACCGCCCTGACCTGGAACCGCTCCCTCAACGTCCTGGGCTGCAACACCTCAGCAACCATCCAGCCCGGCTACTACTGGGCAACCGCAACCGTCAACGGCGTGACCTCACAGCCCGTCCGTATCATCGTCACCGGCTAAGAACCTTAGCCTCACAGACCGCTACCGCCCCGGCCCGCCCTGCGCGTGCCGGGGCGGTGCTGTTTCTAGCCCCTCTGTGCACTAAAATTGGTGGAGTGCTAACGGTTTATAGTGAATCCCTGCTGAAAACAATCGCCCAAATCGCCCCCGGTACCGAACTCCGCGAGGGCCTGGAACGAATCTTGCGCGGCCGCACCGGTGCGCTGATCGTGCTGGGTAGCGATAAGACCGTAGCGCAGATGTCATCGGGCGGGTTTGCTATCAACACCGAATTCTCTGCCACCCGCGTGCGGGAGCTCGCCAAGATGGACGGCGCGATTGTTTGCGACAAGGACGCTTCCACCCTGCTGGCTGCAGGAGTGCAGCTGCTGCCTGACCCGTCCATCGACACCAATGAGTCGGGTACCCGCCACCGCACCGCAGAACGCGTGGCAAAACAAACCGGCTTCCCCGTCATTGCGGTGAGTGCCTCGATGTCCCTGATTTCGGTCTATACTGAGGGGATTCGTTACACGGTCGAAGATACCCAGTCGCTCATGAGCCGCGCCAACCAGGCTATCCGCACCCTCGATAGCTACACCGAACGCCTTGAACAGGTGCTCCACCAGCTGTCCTCCCTCGAAATCGAAGCTAACGTAACCCTGCGCGACGTAGCCAGCACCCTACAGCGCATGGAAATGGTTCGTAGAATCACCGTAGAGGCGGGCCATTACGTGGTGGAGCTGGGCAACGTGGGCCGCCTGGTCGCCCTGCAGCTTGAAGAACTGACGACCCATAACCTGCCAGCCACCTGGGTAGTGCTGCGCGACTACCTGCCGTCTGAGACTACCCCTGAAGAGCTTCAAGCCGCTGTAGATGCCCTGGCCCAGCTCGACGATAAGGAAATCGTTGACCCCCTGACCATCGCCCGCACCGCAGGGTTGGGTGAGGAACTAGACGCTCCGCTCCACCCCCACGGGCACCGCCTACTGGCCGGTATCAAGTCCATGCCCGGGGCGGTCGCTGACCGCCTGATCGACCGCTTTGACGGCCTACAGTCGCTGATGGCTGCCAGCCTCGATGACCTGCGGGCTGTTGAGGGTATCGGTGAACAGCGCGCCCGCGTAATTCGAGAATCCCTCTCCCGCATGGCCGAAAGCTCGCTCTTAGAGAGATTTATGTAGGCTTTAGCTGGCAGCGCTTAAAGTGTCAGCCACCGGCCTTATGCTGTTGATATGGCTACCCGTAAAACAACCCGCTCACGCTCCGCTAACGCCTACCGCTGCACCGAATGCGGCTGGACCACCGCTAAATGGGTGGGGCGTTGCGGCGAATGCCAGTCCTGGGGCACCGTAGAAGAAGCTGTCGGGCCGGTTGCCGCTAAAACCACCGTGGCATCGAGTGTGCAGACCCCCGCCCAGCCCATTGGGCGGGTTGATTCCACCGTGGCTCAGTATATGAGCACCTGCAACCCGGAGTTCGACCGTGTCTTAGGCGGCGGCCTGGTGCCCGGGGCCGTGATTCTCATGGCCGGTGAACCCGGCGTCGGTAAGTCCACTCTGCTGCTCGACGTGGCCGCTACCTTTGCCCGCGGTGAGTCAACAGGAAAGCCCCACAACGTGCTGTATGTGACCGGCGAAGAATCAGCCGCTCAGGTCAAGCTCCGCGCCGACCGCATTGGCGCCCTGGCCGATACCCTCTACCTGACCAGCGAAACCGATCTCGGCACCGCCCTGGCCCATATCGAGCAGGTCAACCCCGACCTACTGATTGTGGACTCGGTGCAGACCCTGGCCTCATCCGAGGTCGAGGGGAGCGCTGGCGGCGTCACCCAGGTGCGAGAGGTGGCCGCCTCGCTGATTGCTGCCGCTAAACGCCGCAACATGTGCACCCTGTTAGTGGGCCATGTGACAAAGGAGGGCACTATCGCTGGCCCCCGCCTGCTGGAGCACCTGGTTGATGTTGTCTGCCAGTTCGAGGGCGATAAGCACACCCCTATCCGTATGCTGCGGGCTATCAAGAACCGCTTTGGCCCCACTGACGAAGTGGGCTGTTTCGATATGCACGAGGACGGCATCGCCCCCGTCACCGACCCCTCGGGTCTCTTTGTCTCCCGCACCCCGCACCCGGTCTCGGGCACCTGCGTCACCGTCACTATGGAAGGCCGCCGCCCCCTGCTCGCCGAGGTTCAGGCTCTGCTCGACACCAGTGCCACCCCGCAGCCCCGAAGAACCACCAGCGGCCTCGACAGCTCCCGTATATCTATGCTGCTGGCTGTGCTCCAGAAGCGGGCCGGGTTCAACGTGGGCAAGCTAGACTGCTATATCTCAACGGTGGGCGGAGCTAAGATTTCTGAGCCGTCCGCCGACCTGGCCTGCGTCATCGCCCTGGCCTCCGCCGCCCAGGATAAGCCCCTGCCCCGCAAACTGGCGGTCTTTGGCGAAGTCGGTCTAGCGGGCGAGGTACGAGCTGTTCCCGGCATCCGCCAGCGTATCGCCGAGGTCGGGCGACTGGGCTTTACCCACGTGATTGTGCCTGCCTCACCGGCCGGTGTGGGTGATGTACCCGCCGGGGTGTCGGTACGCGAGGTCGCCTCACTGGGGGAGGCTCTGGCCCTGCTCTTCCCCGGCCAGGGCTAGTCGCCCTTCTCCTTCTTGAGGTTCTGCTCGATTACGGTCAGCTGGGCTGTGTTCAGGGCCTGCTGCTTCTCAACCCTAGCGGCGCTGTCGAGCATCTGGGAGGACGCGTCCGCCCCGGTTCCCGCAGGCGGTACGGCAGGCATACTGCGGGGGTCGCGTACCGAGGCTTCGCGAATCTCCCGAATGGGGGCGCGGTCTTTTGCGCGAAGAACCGTGGTGAGCTGACGGGTATCGTCCCGGTGCTTCTGCTCCACCCGCTGCCGTTGGGAACCCTGCTGACTACCGGCATCCGCATCAGCCTGCACCGGGAGCATCGTAGTGGTGGGGGCGTGCTCCGTCATGGAATCACCCAGGGGCACCAGCATATCGACCGCCTGCTGGTGGGTCAGGCCCGAAGCCTCCAAAAGGTCGACCACCAGGGGGCGGAGCATCAGCACCAGGGCCTCAGCCTCCATGGTGCGCACACCCATCATGTGCGGCTCCAGGCGACCAGCCAGATGTGAGAGATCACGGCGGGCCTTTATCTTCCGCTCGGTACGGACGTCCGCATCGGGGGCAGACATACCCTCACCCAGCGCCTCCACCGCGTCACCAATACTCTTGAGCGCCTCAGCGATAGAGGTGATAGCCTCTTGCGAAACCTGCACGTTATTGATGGTTGAAGCGAGTCGGCGGTTGAGCACCCGGGTGTTGCGGATAGCGTAGTCAATCTTGCTCAGAGCCTGGGAATAGCGGTCGAGCTCCTTCATATGAGACCGGCCTGTCCAGGCCAGCTGGGCCATGCCCTTTGAAGTAATAATGTCCTTCTCACAGGTGTTATAAAGCGGCTGTAGACGACGGGCGGACGCCAGGGCATGCCAGGCCTCCTTGCCGTCGTAGTGCTCCATGGCCTCACCGGCGTCGCGGAAGACCGTAGCAAAAGCTCTCATCATCTTTTTAGCGTTCTCACGCGGAGTACGACGGGGATCCTTGGGGAAAAGGAACATGAGCAAGAAGGCACACAGCCCACCCACAATGCCATCTAGACTACGAGCAAAGGGGCCATCAACATTTGGAGGAAGCAGCACCACCAGGCAGGACTGCAAGCCCATCTGAATGGTGAAGAGAATACCGTTATCCAAAAAACGGGCCAGCATAATCGACAGGAACATGACCAGGCCCGCCTGCCAGATACCCCGACCCAGGGCGAGCATCATCATATCGCCCATCAAAATACCCAGGGTCACACCCAAGGAAACCTCAAGAATGCGGCGGGCATGGGTCGCCCCGGTGATGTACCCCAGAGACACAATCGCAGCGGTTGCCGCAAAAATCGGTTCGGTATGCCCCAGCACCTTTTCTGCAAAAAGATAGGCTCCGATACCCGAGACCACAATCTGGAGCGACTGGAAAAAGCCATCCTTCATGCGGTGCCACCCCAGACGGCTCCGCTCCCGCGCTCGCTCCCTTAAATTCTCAACCTGCTGACCAAAACCCATACCCACCATTCTAGCCCGCCCCCGAAACCCGGCCACCGGCGTCCTTAACCCTAACTGTGTGCCCCCTGTTCACCCACCGTTCACCCACTGCTAGCCCACCTGCTACCTAACGCTCCTAAAGTCAGATGCGTTAGACACCGTTCCCACCTGCTCACGGCCTCGCCACAGTTCACATCACGAGGCTGGGCAGGGCACACAAACTCAAAGGAAATCACCTGTGAAGGCTAAGTCACTTGCTCGTTGGGGCTCACTTGCAGCTGTAGGCGCACTCGCATTCACCGCTTGCGGTTCAGACAACGCAACCGGCACCGCCACCTCATCAGACGCAGGCTCCAGCGCAGCTTCCCTGCCCTCCACCCCCCTGACCGGCGTCGGTGCCTCATCCCAGCAGGCCGCAATCACCGCTTGGGAAACCGGTTTCGCTAACCTGGGCGGCACCGTACAGTACTCACCGGACGGCTCCGGTGCAGGCCGCGAGGCCCTGCTCGCTGGTGGCGCTAAGTTCGCCGGCTCAGACCGCGCTCTCAAGGCTGAGGAATGGGAACAGTCCAAGGAGGTATGCGGCGACGGCGGTGCTATCAACATCCCCGTCTACATCTCCCCCGTAGCCGTAGCCTTCAACCTGCCGGGCGTCTCGTCCCTGAACCTGGACGGCGAAACCATCGCCAAGATCTTCAAGGGCGAAATCACCACCTGGAACGATGCCGCTATCGCCTCACAGAACGAAGGCGTTACCCTGCCCGACACCAAGATTACCGTTGTCCACCGCTCAGATGACTCCGGCACCACCCAGAACTTCACCGAGTACCTGGCTGCCGCCTCTAACGGCGCCTGGGACGTAGAAGCAGACGGCAACTGGCCCTCCCAGTACGCCGGTGAATCCAACAAGGGCACCTCCGGCGTTGTCTCCACCACCTCATCCACCGAGGGTGCTATCACCTACGCGGACGCCTCAGCCATCGGCGACCTGGGCAAGGTCAACGTCAAGGTCGGTGACTCCTACGTTGAACTCTCAGCAGAAGCCGCTGCCAAGACCGTAGAACTTTCTGAGCGCGTAGGTGGCCAGAACGAAAACGACATGGCGATCGAGATCAACCGCACCCCCGAGGACTCCACCGCCTACCCCGTTGTGCTGGTTTCTTACCACATCGTCTGCTCCGGTTACTCATCTGAAGACGACGTCACCCTGGTCAAGGCCTACGAGAACTACGTAGTCTCCGAGCAGGGTCAGCAGGACGCCGCCGATGCAGCCCAGTCAGCCCCCCTGACCAGCGCACTGACCGCTGACGCCCAGAAGGCTATCGAATCCATCACCGTTACCCAGTAACACCGCGTTCATCAAGGTGCGGCCAGGTTTCCGACCCGGTCGTACCTTGACCCGCGTCAAAACGACAAAGGTTTCACATTCCCATGTCAACCACAGCAGCACCGCAGTCGGGCACCAGCAGCGCCCGCGCGAAAACCAAGGACCTTCCCGATGTAGGAAACCCGGCGGCAGATAAAATCTTCTCGGGTATCTCCCTCGGCGCCGGCGTCCTTATTCTTATTGTCCTGGCAGCTGTCGCTATCTTCCTGGTCGCCCAGGCCCTGCCGGTTTTCACCGCAGACCCAGCAGACCTCACCAGCGGCAGCTTCATTCAGTACATCATCCCGCTGACTATCGGCACCCTCATTGCCTCGACCATTGCCCTGCTCCTGGCAACCCCCATTGGTATCGGCGTGGCTCTGTTCATCTCCCATTACGCCCCCCGCAAGCTGGCTAAGGGTATCGGCTATGTGATTGACCTGCTGGCCGCTATCCCCTCCGTTATCTTCGGTGCCTGGGGTGCCTCAGTACTGGCCCCTAAGATTGTGCCCTTCTACGACTGGCTCGCCACTTACCTGGGCTTTATCCCTATCTTCGAAGGCCCCGCCTCACAAACCGGTAAAACCATTCTGACTGCGGGCATCGTGCTGGGCATTATGATTCTGCCGATTATCACATCCATGTGCCGCGAAATCTTCATCCAGACCCCTACCCTGCAGGAAGAGGCAGCTCTGGGTCTGGGCGCAACCCGCTGGGAAATGATTCGCATGACCGTCTTCCCCTTCGCCCGCACCGGCATCATCTCCTCCGTCATGCTGGCCCTGGGGCGTGCCCTCGGTGAAACCATGGCAGTGACCCTGGTGCTGGCGTCCGGCCCGCTGACCGCCTCCATCATCAAGTCCGGGAACCAGACCTTCGCCTCAGAGATCGCCCTCAACTTCCCCGAAGCCTACGGCCTGCGCATGTCAGAGCTTATTGCAGCAGGTCTGGTGCTCTTCGTCATCACCCTCATCGTCAACATCCTGGCCCGCATGATCGTGGCCCGCTACAAGGACTTCTCAGGAGCTAACTAATGTCTGTAGCTACCACCTCATCCCGCTTCGCCAGCCGCCAGGCCCCCAAGTGGCTGCCCCTGGCCGTCGGCGCAGGCTCCCTGATTCTGGGTGCCGCCGCCAGTGCCCTCACCGGCTTCTCCATCGCAACCTTCGCCCTCTTTGCAGGCATCATCTTCGTGATTGCCGGCCCCCTGGCCGTCACCTCCTTCGAAGGCAAGCGCAAGGGCCAGGACGCCTTCGCCCGCTACCTGGTCTACGGCACCTTCCTCATCGCCCTCATCCCCCTGGTCTCGGTGCTCTACACCGTACTCGCCAAGGGTGTCCCCGGCCTGTCAGGTAACTTCCTGAGCACCTCTATGAAGGGTGTCACCGGCGTACACGATAACGCCGCCGCTGCAGGCGAAGGCCCCGTGTTTGGCGGTATCTACCACGCCATCATCGGTACCCTCGAAATTACCCTGCTGGCCACTGTCATCTCGGTACCCATCGGCCTGCTCACCGCCATCTACCTGGTGGAATACGGCCAGGGCAAGTGGCTCTCCAAAGCCATCACCTTCTTCGTGGACGTCATGACCGGCATCCCCTCCATCGTGGCGGGCCTCTTCGCAGCCTCCTTCTTCGCCCTGGTATCAGGTAACCCCATGAACCGTATGGGCCTGGTGGCTGCGGTCGCCCTGTCCGTCCTCATGATCCCCACCGTAGCGCGTAACGCCGAAGAAATGCTGCGTATCGTGCCCAACGAACTGCGCGAGGCGTCCTACGCCCTGGGCGTCCGTAAGTGGCGTACCATCATGAAGGTCGTTATCCCCACCGCTATCTCGGGCATCGCATCGGGCGTAACCCTGGCTATCGCCCGCGTCATCGGCGAAACCGCCCCCATCCTGGTGACCGCAGGCTTCGTCACCTCCATCAACTGGAGCGCCTTCAGCGGCTGGATGGCAACCCTGCCCACCTACATCTACTACCAGATCATGACGCCCACCAGCCCCACCGCCGCCTCGGTCTCAGAGACCCGTGCCTGGGCTGCCGCACTGATCCTGATTATCATCGTGATGGTACTCAACCTCATCGCTCGAGCCATCGCCAAGATCTTCGCCCCCAAGACCGGCCGATAAGACCCACGAAAAGCCTATGAGCTTTACCCGGCCCCAAGACTTTTAGAAAAAGGAAACTCCATGTCAAAGCGCATCGACGTTGAAAACCTGAACGTGTACTACGGCGACTTCCTCGCGGTAGAAGACATCTCCATGGAAATTGAACCCCGCACCGTCACCGCCTTCATTGGTCCCTCAGGTTGCGGCAAGTCAACCTTCCTGCGCACCCTCAACCGCATGCACGAGGTAATCCCCGCCGCCCGTGTTGAAGGTAAAGTGCTGCTCGACGGCGAAAACCTCTACGGCAAGGGCGTTGACCCCGTGGTCGTCCGCTCCCAAATCGGTATGGTCTTCCAGCGCCCCAACCCCTTCCCCACCATGTCCATCCGCGAGAACGTGCTAGCGGGTGTGAAGCTCAACAACCGCAAGATCTCCAAGACCGACGCAGATGAGCTGGTCGAATCCTCCTTGCGCGGCGCTAATCTCTGGAATGAGGTCAAGGACCGCCTCGACAAGCCCGGTTCTGGCCTCTCCGGTGGCCAGCAGCAGCGTCTGTGCATCGCCCGTTCCATCGCGGTCAAGCCCGATGTGATCCTCATGGACGAGCCCTGCTCCGCCCTCGACCCCATCTCAACCCTGGCCGTTGAAGACCTCATCAACGAGCTCAAGGAAAACTTCACCGTCGTCATCGTGACCCACAATATGCAGCAGGCAGCCCGCGTCTCAGACAAGACCGCCTTCTTCAACATTGCGGGCACCGGCAAACCCGGCAAGCTCATCGAGTACGCCCCCACCCAGGAAATCTTCAACAACCCCAGCCAGAAGGCCACCGAAGACTACGTCTCAGGCCGCTTCGGCTAAGCCTAGCGCCCCGCTAGCCGCCCGTTAGAAGCGGGCATACAAAACTTCCCTCACCCCGTAGCTGTGCGGGGGAGGGAACACCATGGGAATGTGTGTGCCGCCCGGCCCCGTAACTCCTTTCGCTGCTGGAAAGGACGGGGTCGGGCGGCTTTTTAGCGTGGCACCCCGGCTTATACCGGGGTGTCGCGTATCTGCCGGTGCTTGGCTACTCGCCGCGCATCTTGCGGCGCATCCAGCCGCGCAGGGTGGCGTTTTCTTCGGCCTCAATAAGGGAGTCAGCCAACTCGGCGTTACGACGCTCCAGCTCATCGGCACGAGCCTGAGCTCGGTCGCGCTGGAGTAGACGCTGGTAGTCCCAGGAGAGGGCCCGGTCGGTTTCTGCGCTGGCACGGGCAGCAGCCAGTGAAATGTCTGCGATATCGTCGCGCACTAGCAGATTGGTTATGTTCCACTCGCCGGTAAAGATGGTGGGGGTGTTGCCCAGTTCGCGGACGGCGGGAGCCGCCTGCCCTGCCCCGTGCAGGAGGACGTGGGAGGCGGCGTCCCACCAGCTAGCGGAGAAGCCGCGGAGCTGCTCAGCCCGTGCTAGCAAGGTTTCAGAGAGCTCATTGCGGAGCTGAATGACCTCGTGCAGGGCCTCGGCAGGTGCATCAGAGTTGAGCAAAGCCAGAGGGATAGCGTAGTTTTCAGCCCCGTACTGCTCCATCATGCCGCGTACCCGCATATCGGTGAAGGCATCGGGTAATAGGGCGACAAAGGGAACACCTGCTGACAGGGAGAAGACGCCGGGATGGTAGCGGGTAGAGACCGCGATGAAGGCACCGCGGTGAACCTGCACGGCGTCGTCCGCGTGCACCATGGGTAGCTGCACGGGATCGGAGAACATGTGTGAAGCGATTTCGGCGTGCACTGCCGCATCGCCCTGGTCGGTCAGGGGCTCGCCCATGTGGGGCAGGAAAACGGTGCGGAGGCCGTATTCGCGGTGCATATCGTCAAGCAACTGCCCGATAACCCGAGCCTGCCCCGGGGCAAGACCCGAGAAAGTAGCGCAAATGTAGTGTTCGGGCAGATCAACGACCGGACGGCCCGGTAGGGAGCGCTTCTGATGCTGGTAGAAGGTGGCGTCATCCACAATCAGGTGGGCTTGAACACCCTGCTGGGTAGCCCAGGTATAGGAGGACTTTTCCCGCATACCCACAAGCTGGGCAGAAGAAAGCATGTCGCGCAGGGTGTCGGCATCGGCCTCTGTAAGTACCGGCCCCACCGACTGGCCAGAAATCACCAGGGGAATCTCATGCTGACGGGCGATGAGTGCATAGGCTGCCCGCTCGTACAGGAGCCAACCGTAGGTTGAGTTCATATTACCGCCACCGGCGATCACGATGCCGTCCATATCGGCAACCTGGCGCACAAAATCAGCTATTTCAGGGCGGGCACTGTCACCGGCGAGGTAGGCCTTGAGGTCGCCCAAAAAAATTTCGCGCTCTGCAGGCGGCCAGGGGAATTCGAGGGTTTTAATGTAGCCAGTAGCGGAACCAATGTAGGCCTGGGAATGCTCAACAGAGCGGGTAGCGATATAGACTTCGTAGCCGCGGCGGGTGAGCTCAGCGGCGGTTGCGATGCCCATAGCTTCGTCGCCAACGTGGTACACAGACTGCCCTAGGTCTGCGAGCACAAGAATGCGAGGCATGATTAGCGGTTTCCTTTCACAAAGCGTGTGAGGCGAGACTTGAGAGACAACGCCCGCTCGATGCGTTCGAGCCGCTCTGAGGTGGTGCGAGTGGTTTCTTCTATACGGTCTAGTTTGACACTAATCGTCCTCAGCTCGTCAAGAACACGGTGGGTGAGGTCGATGTTATGCCCCACGCTGCCATCAACCTGGTTTGCGAGATGAGCCTGGTAGAGGTAGGAACCGAGGTGGCCGTTGTTTGCTAAATCATCACGAATAGCTTGCGCCCGCACACGCCCGTCGTAGATTCCGTGCAGAACTTTGCCCGCATGAACGCTATTAGCGAGTGCACCCTCTGTCTGGTCAGGGCGTTGCGACCAGTGAGCAAGCAGCTCGTCGATAAACAGAATGGGGTATCGGGCCGCGACGCGTAGATTGAATTCCCAGTCGCCTACCACGGGTAGGTTCTCATTATAGAAACCAAGTTCATCGTGGAGGGACCGGCGGTGCAGGATTGAGATAGGAACTGCGCGGTTGATACGGGTCAAATCTTGAACTGTGATGTCCTTAAGAATTGCCCAGAAAGGGCGTGAGTCGATGAACTCGAATGTTCCGTTGTCGGTAATGCGTTCAAAGTATTCGTCAGTGCGTACCGTTACCATGTTTTCCCCGGTTTCTTCGAGGCGGTGAACGGTTGTTTCGAGGAAGGTGGGTTCCCATAGGTCATCGTCATCATGGATGGCGATATAAGTGGACTGTGTAGCTTGAATGCCTTGGTTTGAGGCGGCCTCCATGCCTCGTGACTCTTCATTGTGAATAGTCAGCAGCTCTTTGATACGGGGTTCTTGGGCTATGACGCGCTCTACGGTTTGTTGGTTGCCACCGTCATTCACTACCGCAACAACATAATCGGTAAATGTTTGTTCCGCGATGTTAGCTAGGGCTCGCTGGAGGAAGATGGGGCGGTCTTTTGTGCGAACAATGATTGAAACTGTAGGCATGCTGCTCTTTCACGTGGACGGTGCGTAGTCTTAGTCCCCAATATATCGAAGAGGTGGCTTTCTTGCCGAGAGCGCGCCGGAGCAGGTAGGAGCGCTACAGCAGGGGGGAGAGTGCCAGGAAGAGAATAGCGGCGAGCAGAAAACAGGCTGGCATGGTGATAAACCAGGTGAGGATGATGCGGAGCACGATTTTGTGGCGTACCGCGGCGAAGCGCTGGTTGACTCCTGAGCCGAGGACGGCGGAGGCCGCTAGGTGGGAGGACGAGACCGGGGTGTTGAGGAAGAACTGGAGAAATACCAAGGCCAGGGCTGTTGAGCTTTGGGCTACTGCCCCGCGGAAGGGGTCAACTTTAACCATTTGGTGGGCGAAGGTGTAGCCGATGCGAGAGCTGCCCCGGGCGGTGCCGAAGCCCAGCACCATAGCAAGGAAGAGGGCGGAGATGATGTAGGTGGTGGGGTGAACTTCGAGTCCGGCGGAGAGCAACAAGACGGCGTAGATGACGACAGCGCGTTGGCCGGTTTGAATTCCGTGAATCAGGGAGATCAGCGAGTTGGCGAGGGACAGCACGCTGCGGGAGAAGCGGTTGACGGTGGAGGGGTAGGAGCGTTGGAGCAGACCGTAGAAGGGGAAAACTGCCGCCCAGGCCAGAACGAAGAGGACGATGGGGGCCAGCACGAGGGGTACGAAGAGGAAGGTGGCAAGGGGCTCAGAGAAGGGGCTGAAACTGCCTAGATCGGTTGAGCGTGCGGCCCAGGCAGCGCCCGCAAGCCCCCCGATGAGGGCGTGGGTAGATGAGGACGGGATGCGGAACCACCAGGTGATAATGCCCCAGGCTACCGCTGAGATGAGGGCGGTGAGTACCAGCCCCAGACCAGTGTTGTTGTGGGGGACGGTCAGCCAGTGGGTGGTGACTGAGCCTAGCATGATGCCGGTCATGGCCATGCCGACGGCGTTGAAGAGGGCGCTGGTTCGTAGGGCGATTTTGGGGGTGAGGGCCCTGGTTTTCACGGGTATGGCGGTGGCGTTGGGGGCGTCTCGAAAGCCGGTGACGAAGGTAAAGGCAATCAGTGCTAGGCAGCCGAGGGTGAAGAGGGCGAGCGTCACTAGGATTCCTGCACGATAATGCGGCCGATTTCGGTGGCAACGGTACGCATAGCTTCGGATGCTTCGATGAGCTTACGCACGAACTGGGTGGTTTGCAGGTAGCGGGTCTGCTTGTAGCGGTCCTGAATGTCGGCGTCGTATTCTTCAGCTATGCGTACGGCCTGCTTGGCGATGCGGAGCATAGTAATCCAGTAGTCGTCCAGGTCGCGTAGGGTGCTGAGTTTGGGGATGATTTCGGTGGTGAGTACAGCCTGGCGCTGGATGAGGTCGAGCAGGGTCGCTGCCTTGGGGGAGAACCGCACGATGTGGTAGAGGTGCAGAATGTTGGCGGCTGAGGTCAGCTTCTCAACGACATTGTTGAGTGAGACAGCCAGGGTGTAGATGTCTTCGCGGGGGATAGGAGTTGAGAAGGAGCTGCGCACAGCGGTCATGGTGGTGTGCAGCATGTCGAGGGTGGCAGCTTCGTGGGTGAGAGTGCGCTCGAGTAGCTCGGGGTAGCGGTCTTCGGGGGAGCCCACCATTTCTGAGAGCAGGGCTGCAGCACCTGTAACCTGCTCTGAGAGTGTGGCTAGGGCGGTCAGCGAGGTGTTCTCTTGGGGGAACATGCGTTGGAGCATGGGCCAGCTCTCCTGGGTGTGGGCGGGTGGGCAGGTGCTGAGCTTATGGTACCGCGCCAAGGTTAACGGGGGAGAGCTCGGTGAGATTCCCGGTGCGGACGCAAGTGCCGAGCTACCTGCCTCATAGAAAGAGAGGCGGAGCCCGGCACCGCGATATGAAGTTTAGCGATGTCAGGCTGGGAGCGCCTCTCGGCGGAAGGCCGCTCGAAGCGGCTAAAGATTTGGAGCCCGGGGCTACTTAGCAGCCTGACATCTTGGTATCCATCATTCTCCTGTTGGAGTGGGATGTCAACCCTGGGTATGAAAATGGTTTCCTTGAAGAGACTTTGGGTTGACATGGATGGATATCTCATATTGTGACAAGTTATATAAAAATTTCGAGCAAAATCCGGGTTGGGTATTGACCAGCAGTTGTGATGTGAGTCATGGTTGAAGCACTCGTAAATTTAGCGGTATACACCACAACGGATCACTTGGATAAAGGAAATCCTTCCATGACGAAAAAATACACACCCAAGAAGGTAGCCCGCAGCGGTGCGGCCTCCCTGCTTGGCCTCGGTATGGTTCTCTCTATGGGCCTGCCTGCGGCTAACTCTCTGACCGATGCTGACCTGTTCCAAAGTGCTACTCAGACCATGAACGAACAGGTGCTCACTCCTTCCATGAAAGCGGCTGAGGGTACCGTTAGCGTATTTGTCCAGTTCAAGGGCAAAGGTGCCTATGAGAGCACCCAGCCTGCCGCCGTCCTGCAAGGTAAGCAGGCTCCTGTCGATGCCCAGGCAGAAGTTCAGGCCATTGCTGCGGCCGTTGAGCGTCAGGGGCGAGCAGTGGCTGCTGAAACTGGCGCAAGCGTCCTCTACACCGCCCATAACTCTGTCCGTGGTGTAGCAATTCGCGGTGACGCTGAGAAGATTCGTGAACTGGCTTCTCGCAGCGATGTTGTCATGATTTCCCCCATCGTGTCGAAGACTCCGTCCAATACCGGCACCGTCATCGATACCCAAGCCATCACCAGCTGGCAGCAGACCGGCTACACCGGTAAGGGCGTCAAGATCGCTATTATTGACACCGGTGTTGACTACACCCACACCCAGTTCGGTGGCCCAGGTACCGCTGAAGCCTACGAAAAGGCTTCCAAGATGACCGATATGCCGGCCGCTGACTCTGGCCTATACGACCCCGAAAAGTACCTCGGTGGCTATGACCTTGCCGGCGACAACTACGACTCAGGTAGCGATGCTGCTGATGCCTTGCCTCAGCCTGATAATAACCCGCTTGACTGCCGCTTTGCAGGGCACGGTACCCACGTTGCAGGTACCGCAGCGGGCTACGCTGTCAACGCTGACGGCAGCACCTTCAAGGGCGACTACACCAAGATCACCGAAGAAGAGATGAAGGGCATGAAGATCGGTGCTGGTTCAGCTCCGGGCGCCCAGATCGTTGACTTCCGTGTCTTTGGCTGTGAAGGGTCCACCGACCTCACTGGCCAGGCCCTCGACCGCGCCCTAGACCCCAATAACGACGGTAAGTATGACGACCGCGTTGATGTAGTTAATATGTCCCTGGGCTCTGACTACGGTGCTACCGACGACCCCGAAAACGTCATTGTTGACGCCCTGACCCGCCAGGGTGTCCTCTCTGTCGCTGCAGCTGGCAACTCCCGTGCGGCTAACGGCAACGGCGATACCTACTCTATTTCCGGTAACCCGGCTAATGCCCGCTCAGCTCTGGCTGTTGCTAACTCCATCGGTTCTACTGCCGCTATCGACAAGGCTAAGGTTCATTCCCCTGCAGGTCTTGCCGGTGACCTCAGCGGTGACTACTCTGTCAGCTTCGATTACTCAGCTGCTACCCCTGAGCAGCTGATTGGTGAGGTTGTCAAGAGCACCCCCGAGAACCCCTTCGGTTGTGATGCCTACCCCGAGGGCACTGACTTCGGCGGCAAATGGGTTTTCATTGACTGGACCGATAACTTTGAAACCTTCCCCTGTGGCTCGGCTGTCCGCTTCAACAACATTGAAAAGGCAGGCGGTAAGGGCGTAATCCTTGCCTCCAACCTGAATTACGAGACGGTCGGTATCGCAGGTAACTCAACCATCCCTGGCATCCGCCTGGTTGCTCAGGATGCTGAAAAGGTTCGTGCCGCTCTCGACGCCGGTGAAGAAGTCAAGATTGAGCTGAAGAACGAATGGATTTCCTCCGTTCTCGTTGAGCACGGCCTCTTTGACCAGGTCAATGAATCAACCGGCCGCGGTGTTCACGGCACCGCCGGTTACACCAAGCCGGACGTCGCCGCCCCTGGTACCGGCATCGGTTCAGCTGCTGTTGCAGGCGGCTCCGAAAAGGCTGTCATGTCAGGTACTTCCATGGCATCTCCCCACGTTGCAGGTGTTGCAGCCCTGGTATACGAAGCCAACCAAAGCTACTCAGCTCCCCAGGTCAAGGCTGCCATCATGAACTCAGCTGTTCATGACCTGACGACTGAAGACGGCGCCGTCCACTCCGTAGAGCGTGTTGGTTCTGGCCGTGTTGACGCCCTGAAGGCCGTCAACCAGAAGGTTCTAACCTACAGTGCTGACCACCCCGACCAGGTCTCTGAAAGCTTCGGCGTGATTGAAGTTCTCCCCGATGCTGGTGTTCAGACCTTTACCCGCAAACTCACCGTCGATAACTCAGACAACAAGGCTCATACCTACGAGGTTTCATTCGCTGCTTCCTCCGACCTGCCCGGTGTTGAGGTATCGGCTCCTAAGACCGTATCTGTTGAGGCTGGTGGAAAGACCACCTTCGTCGTTACTGTCACCGTTGACCCCTCCAAGCTGGAAAAGAAGCTTGAATCGGCCAGCTCAGCCCAGCAGCTGGGTTACGATCGCCAGTTTATGAGCATTGAATCTGGCCGTCTCCTGCTGACTGAGAATGGTAACGAGATGCGTCTGCCCCTGCAGATTGCACCCAAGCCTGTATCAGATATGAAGGCTGCTGCAAGTACCGTTGAATTCGGGGAATACAGCCTTAAGAGCACCATCGACCTTGAGGGGACCGCCGTTAATCAGGGTGGTTATAAGTCTCTGGTCGGTGCTTTCGAGCTCGGTGCTGTTTCTGAACGCAAGAAGACCTCTACCCTGGGTGCTGTTACCAGTCAGCGCGTTGACCTTCAGTACGTCGGTGCTTCTACCAACGTTCCTGCCCTGCAGGCAACTAGCGGAGATGTCGCCAAGGACGGCATGATGAGTATCGGTGTCTCCACCTGGTCCAACTGGGAGAACCTCACTAACCCCACCAGCATTGAAGTAGCTTTCGATGTTGATGGCAATAACCGCGCAGACTACTACGTCTACACTAACCGCATTGCTGGTCTTGACTACCCCGTTGCAACCCTGGTTGGCTATGTCAATGGTAAGCTGACCGCCCTGGACCACCAGCCCATCAATGGGGCTTTCGGTAGCGTTGATACCAACACCTTCGACAGCAACGTCCTAGCCCTACCTGTACAGCTATCCAAGATGGGTATTACCGCTGATAACGCTGGCGACCTGCGCTACAAGGTAGACACCTACTCCTGGTACGAGAACGGCCGCCATACCGATGCAACTGACTGGGTTTCCTTCAATCCCCACAGCCCCAACCTGTGGTTCGAAGGCACTGCGTCTGACGCAAGCGGTTTGTTCATTGACGCCCCCGAGGCTGATATCACGGTTAACCGTGGCAGCGTCAACGTCAAGGATGCTCAGGCACTGCTCCTGCACATGCATAACGGTACTGGCGACCTGAGTGGCGTCAAAGCCGGTGAAGACGGCGGCAAGGCTGAAATCGTATCACTGGTTCAGGAAGAAAAGATTCAGAACCCCCGTTTCAAGGACGTCAGCCCTGACGATCAGTTCTACAAGGAAATCGCTTGGCTGGCTGAGCGCGGTATCACCACCGGCTACCCTGACGGCACCTTCAAGCCCCTAGATAATGTAGAGCGTGGCGCTATGGCTGCCTTCTTCTACCGCTTGGCCGGTAGCCCCCAGTTCACCGCTCCGAGCGAGTCTCCCTTCAAGGATGTAGCTACTGACCACCAGTTCTACAAGGAAATTGCCTGGATGCACGCTTCTGGTATCAGCACCGGTTGGGCAGATGGTACCTTCCGTCCCCATGATTCCGTCAACCGTGACGCTATGGCTGCCTTCTTCTACCGTTTTGCAGGTGAGCCTGAATATGTGGCACCCCAGGGTGGCCAGTTCTCTGACGTTGCTCCCAGCACCCAGTTCTACAAGGAAATTTCTTGGCTGGCTGAGTCTGGTGTAACCACCGGTTGGGCTGACGGTACTTTCCGTCCCGTTACCCCCATCGCCCGTGATGCAATGGCTGCCTTCCTCTACCGTTTCGACCAGAATGTTTCTCCCCGCTAAGGTTGGTGGTGAAAACTTCATCTGGGTCCTGTAGCTAGGTTTCTAGCAAGACCTGTTGAAACAAGACTCGGCCCCCTCTTCCAGCTGGAAGAGGGGGCCGAGTCTTTTTTGCTATTGGGCCTATATTAGTCCAGGGTTCCAGCCCGCCAGTTGATAGCGGCTTCTTCGAGCTCGCGCGCGGTTCCGGTGAGCCTACGGGCAGCGGTTCGCAGGCGGACGGCCCGCGCAGCGGCCTCGTCGCGCACCTCGGCTGAGGGGCGGTGTAACTCGGCCACCTCATCGGGGTGACCGCCCCTGGGCGAGACCCGCTGGCCGTGCCTCAGCTCCAGGGCGACGTCGTCCTGCCCCAAAGCCAGCACGCGGCAGAAAGCCGCAAAGCGGTTGAGGGCGACGTCGAAGTCGCCGGTGTAGGCGCCTGCCAGAATAGCATCGACGGTGGTGCAGATTTCGTCGGCGGTAGGCGGCGAGGGCACCCCGGCCAGGGCCTGAGCCAGGTAGCTGGAGTGCATGCCGCGCTCGTAGTAGTGGCTCATGAGCTGGGAGTTAGCACGAATGACGCCGCGCAGGGCATAGATACGCCAGAGGGCCCCGGCAACGGTCACGGGGGCTGCCCGCGACCAGAGTTCAGCTACGGCCTCGATACCGAACTCGTCGGTGTAGTGCACCAGGCGCTTGGTGACGGAGGGGTCTTCGTTGGCGCGTCCGCGGGCTAGCAGGGCACGGGCGGACGCCTGGGCGGCGGCAGCTAGGTCTTCTGGGCTGCCAGCACCCTGGTAGCGTTCGAATTTTTCGGTGGAGAGGCGGACGGGGCGGTGAAAGCGGGCGTCAGAAGGCATGCCTACCAGTGTAGAACTGCTGAGGTGCTCAGCGGAAGGCTATGCGCTGAGAGGTAAAACTCGGGTGCGGGTGATAATGCTGGTGAGGATCAGGGCTGCGATGGTTCCTGCCAGGGTTTGGCCTGCCAGGACAGCGATTTGGAGCTGGGCGGCGAGCAGGGGAGAGGCCCCTCCCATGAGGGCGCCGACGAAAGTTCCGGGCAGGGTGACGAGGCCGGTAGCACGGGTCTGGTCAAGGCCGGGTGTGAGGGCCTCGGTGATAGCGGTTTTGGTGATGTCGCGATAGGCGACCGGGGCGGTGGCTCCCAGCGCTAGCCAGCCTTCTATTTCGCCTTGTCGGGCGGTGGCGAGGGTTGTGAAGTTGCGCGCGGTAAGGGTTGTGATGGTCATGGTGCCGCCGATGATGATTCCTGCAACCGCTACCAGGTTTTGGGTGGAGTAGGGCACCAGGCCAAGGGCGAAGATCAGCAGGACAGCAAGGAGGGCGCCTACGGTGATGGAGAGAGCGGTAGCTGGCAGGCCCCGGTGGAGCTGTTTGCTGTGCCTGCCGGAGGTGATGGTGGCGGTGGTGAGCATGAGGGCAACGAAGAGCACTAGCGCCCAGGGGGCAGCCAGAATGCCCTGTAGCAGGAGAGCAATGATGGCAAGCTGTAGGCAGGCCCGCAGAATCGAGAGATAGGGCTGCCAGCGGAGCTGGATCTTCTGGGTGGCAAGCAGGGCTGTGGTGAGGCCAACGAAGAGCAGCAGGGCTGCGGCGTAGTGGGTGATGGGGCTGTGCAGGAGTGCGTTCACACAGCTATTAGAGCACGGCGGCGGCGCGGACGCCTGCTGCGGCCGGGTTTTTGGAGCTTTGCGTCACGGGGTGTATAGTGGAAGACGCTGAGTTTACTCAGTGGATGCGCCTTTAGCTCAGTTGGTAGAGCATCGGACTTTTAATCCGTGGGTCGTGGGTTCGAGCCCCACAGGGCGCACATCTTCACCCCGTTCCGGCGACGCCGGAGCGGGGTTTTCTGCGTCTGGGCTGAGAAGCGGGGTGTGAACTAGGCTCCCAAGTAGGTCAGCTAGGGTGATTCCCAATGCTGCGGCGATGGTGCCGAGATCATTGATGGAAAAGGCATTGATGCCACGAAGCTTCTTAGAAGCGTTCGATGGGGAAATGGAGAGAATTGTGGCTAGGTCTTTACCTGTTAGGCTTCGTCTTCCCATCCACGCTTTGATTTCATCGCGAATGGCAAGCTCGAACTCTGACACGGGGGAAGTCGTTGACTTGGGCATAAGCTTTCTCCTTTGTTCTTCTAGGAAGATTTTACACCTAGAAAGACAAAAAAGGAGTTAAAAGTGCAGTAAATTTCTTGCTCAATGTCTCTTAAGGACATACCATGTAGTTTATGGACATTCGAGAAGAAGTTACACGAGAAACCATCGCCCGCAACGTCCGCCGAGCCATGTTCGAAGCAGACCTAACCCAAGCAGCCCTCGCAGAACAAATGACCATCACCCGCGAGACTCTGCGCCACCGACTCAGTGGTAAAAAGCCTTTCACTACTGACGAGCTGGCTCAGATAGCAGTCGCTACCGGGGTTCCCTTCTCTGAGCTTGTCAAAGTCACTGAAAAGGCAATAGCAGCATGACCCACCAACCAGCCAGCGACCTAGGCATCAAGCCAGCAAGACTCAGCGCAGGCAAGCAGGATGGCAAACAGAATCATCCGCTTCACAAGGAGTTGCAAGCCCTGCTAGAAGATACTCACCGGCAACAGAAAATAGCTACCTTCGAGCAAACCCATAGGCTCCCCGTCCTTGAACCTTCACCTACGGCTCCACATGCCCGAGAAATCCGCTACCTACTCACCTCAGATAGTGGCCCCATCCTTATCGAGGCTGCCCGTAAAATCACCTACCCACCCCTCTGGTACGCCCTAGCAGGAATCAGATAGAAACCATGTCCCTAGAAATGATCACCTGGGCAATGAAACAGGACGTCAAAAACTCCCAGTTTCAAGTGCTCATAGCTATCGCTAATGAAGCAGATTCAGACGGCCTGTGCTTCACAGGCCAGGCCAAGCTTGCATACAAGGCTAACGTCACCGAGCGAACCTTGCGTACCTGCATCGTCCAGTTCCGCGATATGGGTCTACTGCACACAGAACGACGAACGATGACCTTCGGCCGCGGACGTAAAACTGATGCCATCATCCTCCACCCTGAGGTCACCGCCTACGAAAAAGCCCCCTACCCTCATGCAGAAGCAGACCGTAAAAAAGCTGCCTACAACCGCAAGAAGTACGAGGTGGTAGACACTTTCGAACCTGTGGATAACTCACGTAGTGACCAACCGGAAAATTTTTCCGGTAGAAAAGAAATCCCTAGTCAGGCTCAACCGGAAAATTTTTCCGGTAGAACGACCAACCGGAAAACTCACGCTGACCAACCGGAAAACTCAGGTATTTCAACCGGAAAAATTCAACCTTATCCACAAGGTGCCCTTAAAAGGAACGCGCGCGCGTTTAACCCGTTTAAAGACCCGTCAGTCCCTCAGTCGGTCAGTAGCACCGCACCTGTGGATAAACCACAGGTGGACGGACTGATCGACAGAAAGCACATCAAAGAAATCTCTTCGGCTGCAACCGATGTGGTAAACGCGTCTAAGGCTCTTGAGGTAGCACCTGAACCGGCGCAGACCCCGGCCTGGATTACTCGAGGGGTCAACCACACCAAGCTCCGCCAAGAGCTACACCAGGCCCAGCTGAACATCAGCAGCATCAACGATGACATTCTCAGCCAAATGATTATCATCGTCCTCTCCCGTGCCACCCAGCCCGTCCGCAGCCCCCAGCGATTCGCCTACTCTTGCATCGCAAAAGAGTTCTACGAGCTGATCTCCCTCGCTCAATCAACCCTCAAACCCCAAGAGACTGCCTACCTCGCTTTCTGCGAAGTGCATACCCGTGAGCACAGCGGCACCTGCCCGCTTTGCGTGAAAGAAACCACCGGCCATTTAGTCACCGTTGAAACCGAACCTCCGGCTGACCCTGAAGCCGGTAAAGCCCTGCTGGCTAAACTGCGTGCTCGCCGCCTAGCCCAAAACCCAGCCACCTAACCACGAGGGAAGAACACACCAATGAACGCCAACAAACCCGCCCAGTCACCAAGCATCATCCGCGTCATCCTCACCAACATCACCGGCTACCTACTACTGTGCTTCTGCGCCCTGGTATGCATGGTAATCGGTGGTCCAATTGCCCTAAAAAACCACAACCCCGCACTAGAAGCGCCCGGCGATGAAGAAATCATCTATGCCACCGGTGGCCTCTACCTCTTCTACGCAGTGATGGGCCTCTACTTCATCGGAAAAACCATCCGTGAGCTGTACCGCCGCAAGAAACTAGCCGCCTAAACCACCCCTTGGCAACTAGCTAAGCCACCATGACCGCACCCACAGGAGAAAAACCCATGGACACCACCCTCAGCCCCGAAGAAGCCTTCCGCCTAGGAAGCTTCATGCGCTGCGACTGGATAGCCATAGCCCTAGGCTACAAGCTTCGTATCTGGGAAATGATCGGTTATGAAAGCTGGGAAGAGTACCTAGCCTGCGAACACTGGGAGTTGAACTATCAACCTGGCCGATTCCAAAACCCCGACCTAGCTTTCTGGGCTTCTTATGGCATGAGCGTAGAGGCCATTAGCCGGATTACCACCTTGGAACCTGAAATCATCCGCGCTGAACTAGCAACAGCTAACGCTGCCTAGCCGGCAGGCGAAAACAGCAGAAGAGACAACCACTATGCAGACAACCACCAGCGCCTTCTGGACACCAGAACGCCTAGAGACCTGGCAGGGCACCAGCAAAGTCATTTACACAGTGCTGGCTAAATTCCCCCATATCCACGACCTGCCAGCAGCGGTAGAAGATACTCACCAAGAAACCTTCCTAGCAGCCCATCAGGGACTGCATACCTTTGACGAAACCAAAGGGGACTTTGGACCTTGGATTCGTAGCATCGCCGTCAGGTGCGCCTACGCCCACCTGCGAAACCTCAAAAGCGATGACCGCACCCAAGCAGAAATCACAGCCGAAGCAGCCCTCACAGGTTTGACCTCAGAGTCATCTCTCGAAGTTCTGCTGGCCCTAAGCCACGTGGAAGAGAAACTTCAGGACCTAGCAGCGGTGCTAGGTATCGCAGTCAAAGCCCTCGGAGACGTCGAGCTCATCACCCGAGTGCTGAACCTGATTCTGGCTGAGGAGCCACTGAGCTACCGAGCCACAGCCGAGGTGCTCGGTATCGCCGAGAAAACTCTTTATAAGTCCAGCACCAAAGTACTCATGTACACCGAGGTCATTTACCGGGCCCTGCTGATTCACCGCTACCGAAAGGAAGAAGGGCTGGGGGCAGCACCGGTACTCATGCAGGAGGTCATCTCCTGTCTGCCCCAGAGCAAACTGGGCAAGGCTCCGCACTTTACGCACAGGGTTACCGAGGCCACCCTGGACGCCGGACACGTAGACGATATTGACGTGGTAGCCCTAGCCGGGACCTGCAACTGGAGCTATGCCTACGCCCAGCGGTGCATTTCCACGACCTGTCAGCTTTTCAATCTAGCCTTAGCCGTTATTCAGCGAGGAGACATATAGAACAGAACAAAACACAACAGAACTATATAAAACACAATTGTTTAGTTATGGTCCCGTAACTACCATACAATCCACGATAAGAAAGAGACTCTATGAAAACCCCTCACGTCACCGGTACAGCGGTAGCTCTTGCCGCAACTTCCCTACTAGCGCTGGGCCCAGTAGCTTTTGCCGATGAAAATGCTCAGCCAGTGCCTGCTGCAAGTGCTGCTCAGCTATCCACTCTGGCCCAGACCGCACCCACTGCTGAAGACCAGAAGCCAGCTGAGGAGGAAACTCCTGAGCCAATCGAGGTTATTCCAGTGCCTACTCCATCTGATGACGCTGAACCTACCCCGGCCCCTAGTGAACCAGCAGAACCTTCACCGGAACCTACTGAGCCACCCGAGGAGACCCCAGAGCCTATCGAGGTTGTGCCGGTACCTAGCCCTGAGCCCTCAGAACAGCCCAGTGAACCAGCAGAACCCACCCCCGAACCGGTTGAGAGTGAAACTGCAACCGCAGAGCCCACCGCTGAACCAACTGCCGATGCAACTGTCGAACCTTCAGCTGATCCCAGCGAGTCTGACAATGCCCCGGTGCCGGTAGAAACCATCGCACCGACGTCAAGTGCCTTTGCCGAAGAGGCAGCACCTGAAGCCAGTGCTGAAGCTGTTCCGGTTCAGGTGGACGCCGAGCAGAACATTTTGCTCACTGGCACCGTTACGCAGGAGCAGACCACAGAAACCGGCGAAACTATCGTGGTAACTGAAGAAGTCACCGCAGCAGGAGAGCAAGTCACCACTGAATTTGTGGTTAACCCAGCAGAAGGACAGACTACCGTCACCCAGACTGTGACTAACCCTGCTACCGGCGAGAAGAAAACTACCGAGCGTAAGGTACCTGCAACCACCTTCAAGGCAGGCGGCGCAGCATCTATCGAAGCGGCCTCCGCCCCAAGTCGAAAGAGCGAAGCAGCCCCCCTTCTTCTAGGTATCGCAGGTGCTCTAGGAATCACCCTGGCCGCAGCAGGAATCATCCTCTACCGCCGCCAGGCAACCACCGCTTCCTAAGAAGCTATAGAGAAAGCCGGGGGTGCTATCGCCTGCGAGAGTACCCCCGGTTCCTCCCCTCCCTTCCCCTTCCCTCTCTGAAGACAAAAGGCTAGAGCCCATGAAAAAATATCAGGCACTTCTACTCACCGGCACTGCCTTGACCCTAGCGGCAGGAGGCGGGTTCGTACTCACACAGGCATATCAGGAGCCAGCCCCAGCCGTCGTGCAAGAAATCGCCCAAGCGCCATCACCTGATCGTGAGTTCATGGACTACCAATGCCCACCACCAGAGCAACTACCGCAGGATGTAGACATAGCCCCGGGCAGCTGGTACTCACCAGCACTAGAGGCTGGAGCCAGCTTTAGCCCGAGTAATTATCTGCCCGCTGAGTCCATCAGTGATGATGGAATCATTTACGCTGCTTCAGAAGCTGTCGAATCCCCCGAAGGGGCGTCCTTGTTGGTCGGGCATGTTGATTTACAGCCGGGAGTCAAAAGCCCTAAAGGTGGTGAGCTTACTGCCTGGGGCAACCTGCATAAGCTCCAAGCCTGCGATCTGATTTATACCAAGGCAGAGGATGGGACCTTAGTTATCTCGCAGGTCACTAGCGTGATTGTGGCTCCGCAATTTGACCCAGAGTTAGAAGCTAAAGCAGTGGCAAACCCAAGTGACACAGCCCTAGCTGAACAGTTACGGGAGCAGCGAGATATTGAGGCCCGGATATTCCGTGCGACGGGGAAGAAGACTATCGACCTAATGACTTGCTCAGGCCCCTCTGTTGAGGACGTCGGGGGAGAGTTTCAGTTCCGCTACGCCGACAACCTCATCATTGAAACTACTCCAGTCAGTCTGTAAGCCGCCACTGTTCACCATTACATAGAACTCAACAAAACAAAATTGTTTTGTTCTGTTGTGTTGTGTTCTATTAGCTGTTAGGATGGAGCCATGATTTTACTAATTGCTCACCACAAAGGCGGGGTTGGCAAGTCCACTCTCGCTGTCAATCTAGCCGTAGCTTTTCAGCAGCTCGGTAAAAAAGTTCACGTCTTGGAGACCGATCCGTCAGTGCGTACTGCTTCCCGTTGGGCAGACGATCGAGAAGAGCTGGGGCATGCCCCGGTTATCACCACCCGCAAAGAAGGCAAGCTCTCAGCCACTCTCAAAGAGATGGACGAGCAGAACGATATTGTCATCATCGACACGGCGGGTAAGGATTCCAAGGAGACTCGCTCAGCTATGATCGCAGCCGATATTCTTCTGGTGCCCACCGGAACCTCACAGGCTGACTTGGACTCCACACTTGATTTGGCGGATACTATCGACACCGCGAGAGACTTTAACGAAGGACTCAAGACTCTTATCGTGATCTCCAAGGCTTCAACTCATGCTTTGAGCGATGAAATTCAAGAAGCGCGAGACTACCTAGAGGACTTCCCCCAAGGTATCGAAGCTGAGGTAGCCGATGTGGTGATCTATCACCGCAAGGTTTATCAAAGTGCCATGAGTGAAGGTATCTCTGTAGTGGAAGCTAAAGACGCAAAGGCTAAGGCAGAAGTGCAGCTGCTGGCCCAAGAAATCCTGACCCTGAAAGAAGGCCACTAATGGTTCGTAAACGCAGCACTGAAAAAACTGCTGATGACTTCATTGAGGCAGCAGAAAAAGATGCCAGCTGGAAACAAGAAGAGCCCCCAGTAGCTGTCAAGAAGGTTGCTAAGACCCAGGCGGTAGAGATGCCTGCTGATACCAAAGATCGGGTCAAAGCCCGAGCTAAAGCCAGCCTCAAGCGCGGTATCTACACCATCCAGGCTACTGAAAGCCAAAAGGAGCTGATGAACTACGCGGCAGAGCAGCTGGATATCAGCAAGGCACGGCTTTTAGAGCGCTACTTCTTCACTGCCCTAGAAGAAGAGTTTGGGAATGATGTCCCTATCACTAAAGAAGCGTAAGTTGCTATGCGTCGTTATCCGCCGCAGTACAGGAAACCACCACTGAGATACCGGCTCTGGGAGTTCGTGCGGACAGTCCATCGGGTTATCTGGATGATGGGGTTGTTCGTGGGGATTCCTGCGGCCATGATTCCTGTGCTGGGGCGGTTCTCTCAGATACGCCAAGCTATTGGATATTGCATCCTCTGGGGCCTGGCTATAAGTTTCATCGTTTACCTTGTTCGCTCCCTCATATCAGGTGAGAGACCACTGGGGGTATGAGACATCTGGGGGAGAGATTGAATTATCCCGTACAATGGGTGCTGGCGCTTTAGGCGCTAGTAAAATCATGGCACTTACTCTGATTCTCTGGTGTTTTCAAACCCTTTCTTGCATGAGGGGCTCTCTTGACACCGGGGGAGAGGGGCTAATGCCTACATCTGCCTGAATCTTGTGGTGAGATGATGGCAGGAACGCCGCTCTGTTTCTTGGAAGCAGGGCGGCGTTTTTTGTGTCTCTATGTGCCTATGATGAAACTATGAGTAATTGGAACTTACCGAAGGAAGTAGTTGCCCTATCCCGTGCTGATAATTTCGAGGCAGCCCGGCACGAATGGGATCTGATAGACCGAGATATTGACCCTGATTGCTTGCAAAACTGTGTTTGTGGCAAAGATGGGCTGAGGTATCTCTTCACTATCCGTAACCGTGAGACCAGGGCAAAGCTCTATCCCATCGGCTCTAGCTGCATTGAGCTGTTCGGGCGCAAAGACCTTGACCAGCAAGTTAGCGTTGCTAGGCAGATGTATGAGGTCCTTGCAGAGTACAGGGAAACTGAATCCTTGAGGCTCAACGGTGGAGCCATAACAAGAGCTGTGTTGAAGCAGCTGTATGAAGAGGGTTGCTTTGCCCCTAATTCATATAATGATGGCAACCCTGATGTTGATTATCAGTTCTTGGTCAAGATGTTCAATCGGCGTAATGAGCTTAGTGAAGGGCAACGAAGGAAGGTCTGGGTGTTGCTCAATAGGACTGTTGGGCCTTATTTGGAGCGCACCCTAGGGTCCTAGCTGTTACGATTCTTTGCCTTGAGACGAGTAATCGTAGAACGCGAGACCCCTAGCATGGTGGCTACTTGGTTCTCGCTCATGCCGTTGTCGATAAGGTACAGCGCTGCTTACTGGGATCTAAAGCCGTGGATTAGAGTTCTCTCTAGTCCACGGCTTTATCGTTGGTTGGGTCTATGGGGGCCTACGCGGCCCCCAAACCCCCGCGCAAGCTGTCCCCAGCTTGACCGGGCCTGCCGCGTGTTTCGCTACGCGACTCCCAGCGCTGGGGCGCTGTGAGCCCTCCGGGAACACTTGCCTAGGAAAAGTGTGGGCAAGTAATGCTATGAAGAGGAAGATGGTAGTTTTCGAAGTATTGAAAGTTGTTCTGTGGTGGGCTTGAAAGGGGCCTGTGATAAGGAGGAACACTGTTTGATGCTTGATTTCTTCTTTGTAGTCTGTGGGTGTTTGGTGTGGCAAATTTTTCCATTTACCCCGAGGGGAAACCTACCGCATTTAGTTGATGTTTGATATACTATAAGTGTAGTTCAAGGGGAGGTAGAAAACCCCACGAACCACACCCCAACAAGCACCAACAAAGGAGAATCAAAGTGTCAAACATCGACTTCTGGGCAAACATAGACACCTTCCTTGCGCAGGCCAAAAAGACCAGCACCGCCCAAGAATTGATTGACCTTATGCATACACGCTTCCCCAATGAAGAATATGTCCAAGGTGACGCCTTTTTTCCTGGCAGTGGCGGAGACGGCAAGCTCTCTCACTCTCTGCGTGAGGCTGGGTGGCTCGTGAAATACATTGAGGGTAGCTACTGGTGGGGGGCCAAAGCCCTCAATGGGGATATAGTCGAATATATCGAGGGTGATGTTTACATTCGATAAACCCCATAATGGCCTGGTCAAACCTTTTTGGCCAGGCCATTTTTTTGCCCAAACTACTACCCCTTTTAGTTGATATTTGATATACTATAAGTGTAGTTCAAGGGGAGGTAGAAAACCCCACGAACCACACCCAACAAAGACCAACAAAGGAGTCCCCGATGACCAGCAAGGCAACCGCCACCCAGCTAGACCAGCTCAACCTAGAAACCGCAGCAGCACGCAACAAAGCAGTGATCGACCACAAGGTTTCACTGATTCAGCTACACAACCAGGCGAAAGAAAAATTTTCAAACGACCCCCAGGCCGCCCGAGCCCTACGTTACTTTGAAGAATCAGCAAGTGCAGTCACCCCCGCAGGAATCCCAGGCGCAACACAGGCAGACTTGGAGATAGGCCGAGCAGTCGTTGCCTGCCACATCCGCCAAATCACCGAAAAGCAATTCCAGGACACCGCCCATCAGCTCACCGACGCCGAGCTAGGGCGCCGCTACCTCTCAGAAGAGGTCAGCGAATGGGAAAAAGTCATTATCGAAGGCCACCTTACCGACCGCTACGAAGAGCAGCAGGGCGAAGATGCCTTAGATGAAATCTTGGAAGATGTGGACGGGGTGGAGGCCATCGCCAACAGCTTTACCAAGTAACCACCACCAATAAAAGCCCCCTGGCAGGCAAGCGGCTAAAACAGCTACTTGGTAGAAAATGCCAGGGGGCCACAACACCCAACAAAGGAAGGAGTGTTATGGGTAAGACTACCAAAGAAACAGCAGTTTTTTACTCCGCCAAGGAGGCCGCAGCGCTCTTAGGTATTAGCTATCAGGGTTTTGTGCAGCGACGCGAGAAGCCGGAGCCTGACGCGCGAATAGGTAAGCATGTGGGCTGGACTAAAGAAACCTTGCTTGCTTGGGACGCCACTGTGAAAAAGACCCCAGGGAGGGCCCCATCTAAGGCCCGTAAAGACGTATGACCATAAGGGTAAAGGAAGGGGGCTACACGCTATAGCGTGTAGCCCCCCTACTGTGTTCTTTATTGTTTGTTGGCTCGTTTGAGTCTAGTGATGGTGGAGCGAGAGACCCCAAAAGTCTGAGCCACCTGGGCCTCACTCATTCCACTAGCTAGGGCGGCAAGGGCCGCCTGTTGTTGTGTTTCATCGAGCTTGGGGCGACGCCCGCCAACCCGGCCCTGTGCTCTGGCATGCGCTAGGCCCTCACGGGTGCGCTCTACGATTAGGTTGCGTTCAAATTCAGCCATTGACGCGAGAACCGAGAGCACCAGCCGCCCCGCAGGAGTGCGAGTGTCTAGCTGGGTATCCAGAGCTTCTATGGTTATACCGCGCGTGTCCAGGTCTTGAACGGTACGGAGAATATCGACTGTAGAGCGCCCTAGTCTATCGAGTCGGGTTACTACTACAGAATCACCTTCTCGTGCGTAGTCTAGTGCGGCTGCAAGACCGGGGCGACTACTGCTAGCTCCTGAGATTCGGTCAGCATATATCTTTTTACAGCCATAGCCTTCCAGCGCTAATTTTTGAGCATCTAGCGAGTCCTGCTGATGATGCGTTGATACACGCGCGTAGCCTATTTTCACTGACTACTTAGTTTCAGCAATTCCTGTTCGGATTAGTTGATTGACTTCATCAACTACCCGGTTGTAAATCTCCTCGTAGCTTCCCATACCGCTTTTTTCTGGGTTCGTGTCGTATGAGGTATCACCGAACAGAGTCGTAATGTCTACGACTGATTCAGTGGGGGATTCATGGAACACTCGGATAGAGGAGTCTTCAGGGTGTCGCCAACCTCCGGCATTCACTACGTGCACTTTTGCGCCAGTCTCTAGGTTAATCCAGGATTGGGTGCTCAGATAGTCATCGTTACTTGTAATTGTGATGCCCATCTTCGCATGTAGTTCGGGGATGTCATGCACTTTTACCCAAGTCATTTTTACTCCTTGTGGGTGTCAATAATGTTCGTTTTTGACGCAACCTAGTCTACCGGCGTCGCGGGGGAGTGGGAAGCCCTCTTTCTTGCGTCAGAAGTCTGAGTCAAAACCTGAGTGAGTCATAACCTGTCAGTGAACATTTTTGACTCAGTTCCTGTGCGGCTATTTACTGTAGTCGTTTATTCGGCTACAATATAGGTATGGCAGTTGAATTTACCCCTAGCGCAAGCAAGCATGGCATCTCACAGCAAGATGCGATCTACGCGATCTTGCACCACGAGGTAGCAGCAGACATCCCCGGTCGTGATGGATTCAAGCCCGCCACTCTATATATCGGGCACCCTCACAGTCAGACTGACCGGTATATCGAAGTTATCGCAGAGGTAATCCCACCAAGGGGTCTGAAGATTTTTCACGTCATGCCCCTGGGGTCCAAGTATCGCAAGTACCTTTAAAGAAAGGAAGGAAACGATGACCTACGGAACTAACGAATACTACGAAAAATACTCACGAGCTATCGAGGCAGGCGAAGTTGAAGCGGACCCCAGCACCATCCGCCGAGATAACGCTGGGGCTCTTGAGTTGATTCTTGCAGCTACTGGCGCATCCAGCGAAGAGGAAGCTCTGGCCATGTTCGCCCCTGGTCGCCCGCAGGTAGGGAAAGAGCGTGGAGAGTCTCCATCTATCCGTGCACGAGTACCCCAGCAGCTTAAAGACAGCATCGCTCTTCTGGCTGAACGCCAGGGCAAGAAAGAATCTGAAATCGTGCGCCTTGCCGTTGCAGAGTACGTCAAGGCACACGCAGCATAAGGAGCAGGACTAAAGCCTAGGCTCAGACATAATCCCAGCTGGCCGGTGTAGAGGAATCTACACCGGCCAGAACCCTTTTAAGAGCTTGTTGAAACAGATACAGTAGTGCCATGAGTGCAGAAGAACAACGATTTTTCAGCCATGTTGTCAAAGGCCCTATGTCAGAATCCTGTTGGATTTGGACTGGGGCTATCAGTGACGACGGCTACGGAATCTTTTGGCGCAAAGACTCCAATACTGGCAAAGACGCGCCTATACGTGCTCACCGCTACGCACTCTCCCTCATACACGATGACCTTACAGATCTACATGCCCTACACCGTTGCGATAACACATTATGCGTTAAAGCAACATCTCAGGCTGACACGCACCTAACACCAGGAAGCCGAGCTGAAAATATGAGTGACCGCTCCAGAAGAGGACGCTCTAACCTTCAAAGAAGGCCTACTAAATCAAAAACTGACCGAGCGGAAGCTGCACGCACCCTGCGCGAAATTACCCTTAAGGACGGCTACAAGCAGCGAGCTGTTGATGAACTCATGAAAGGCATACCGGCAGAACAACTATCCCTCTTCTAGAACGAATGGTGGCTCTACCCTCACTGGGTAGAGCCACCATTCTTTCTATCTATACCGCAGTATCTGAAGGGGAATCTTCGCTGTCATTCGTAGAAGATCCTTCACTTTGCTGGGGAGCCATCTTCAGAAGCCTACGCGCTTCAGAGGGAGAAATTGCTAAACGTTGAGCAATCTCGCCCACAGCAATACCTTCAGTTTTCATCCGAACAACTACGGTAGCCTGTTCAATCTGTGAGCTTTCCTGTTGCTGATTAATCTTTTCGCGCAGTTGCTGAATTTTTACTTCTAAATCCTCAATTTGCTTCTCCAGATCGCTAACACCGTTCTTCTCAGGAATAGAGAAAAACTCAGCTGCAAGTTCCAACAAGCGATCCTGTTGTTGCTGAAACTTTAGAGCAGCTTCTGCTGCCTTCTTCTGTGCATTAATGGCTGCGCTACTTTTACGGCCTGCCATAGTTCCTCCTCATAGAGTAATGAAGTTCTCTTGCTTCTAGACTACCTGAGAGCCTTCTTCTTTAACAGAGCTTGCTGATTTTTGCGCAAGAAAAGGGCATCGTCGCTGCCGCGCCGCTGGCTCTGCTAGCTTCACCGCAGGATCAGTAGCGGCTTACTTCCAGCCAAAGCTTAAGTTCTATTTGCGAGGCCGCTACTGATCGCGGTGATAGGAGGTGCCGGTTGCCTACGACAAAGATACTGAGCCAAGAAAAAATGCAACTGCTCGCAAGCTCGCAGCGGTGGTTATCCCCTTTTTCTTCGGCGCTACGCTTATTTCCTCAGAAAAAGTGGTGCCCCACCGCCCTAAAGGGTTGCCATTTTTTCTTTGACGGCTCAGTTCTCTTTGCTTCGCCAACCGGCACAGGGCGGGCTCCCAGCCACACATCTAACCCGCCCCTCTCACCTAGCGAATGGAGAACATCATGGTTCAGGCAGGCGATATTTTTTACACCTCATGGGGATACGAACAGACGAACGTCGAGTTCTACCAGGTCATCAGAGCCACCGAAAAAACTGTGTGGGTACGCGAGATTAGCGGAGCAAATTCCGGTGATTGGTGGAGCGGACACACCGAGCCAGCTAAGGACAGTTTTATTTCAGATAAGGTTCTCAGGCGCAAGCTCAAGGGCGGAGAGTCACCGTTCTTTTCTGTGAACGCAGTGGCAGACGCTTGGCCCTATGAGGGTCAAAAGCTCTACTACTCAAACTACGCCTAGAGCTTGTCGTTAGAGATAAGAAAAGCGCCAGGACACTTAAACAAAGTGTCCTGGCACCCAGAAAATCTTAGGTTCAAGTTTTACCGGCTTTACCTAAGACCGTATAGAAAGGATACCGCCAAAATGGCAACCTCAGCAAGTACTGAAAAGCTCATGACCCGTCTGATGTTTGACGAGGAAGGCACCGGGGCAGAAGTTGCATACTACCTGGAGACTGAGCCGACCGAGCATGAAGTACATCAGCCCTCACAAGGAATCTGTATCTACATTCCTAAGAAGTATGTTCACCTGGTGACTTGCTTTGTGAATTGGAAGAAGCCTACCAAAATGCGGGGCTGGTGCTCATTTGAGTTGGTACGCGATAAGGGCGGGCAGGACATTCCCAAGTATCTTCCTGAAGAAGTGCGCTACCACCTGCTCATGACCAGCGCCGGAGTTTTTGAGTATCTGGCGGATATGACCAGCTAACCAGAAAGGTAAGTGCCCCCGTGACCACCTAACGGTCACGGGGGCACTTCGCGCGCCGGGCAAGGCCCGGCGTACGGTTTTACACAATCGGCACGGATACGCAAACCGAACGTGCTGACTCAAGCATTATTGCTCGTACCTCGTGTGCTTGTCGAGTCAGCACTGTGTTTGCTACTTGTGGAAAAGCTGTGCACAGCTAAAGTCTCCTCCGCAGGCTCCCCCGACTTTAACTGCGGTCAACTTTCCCACAAGAACCTCAGCCCTGATGCACAGACCTGCCCACAGATTCCTCCGCAGGCTCCCCCATCTATGGACAGCTCTGTACACAGGCTGGCCTCATGTGCAAAACCGCGGCAAGTCTGCCGGACGAAAAGCCACTAGAACGTTTCTGCTGCCTCTTCCTCCGCAGGCTCCCCCAGAGACGAAACCCCTGTTCTAGCGCCCATTTTTTCGTCACACCTCATGCATCCAATAAATCAGGAAGTTGCATTATGAGTAATTCATAATAAGCGGGTGGTATGATATAGCCATGATGACCGTGCATAAGCTCTCGGCGGGCGATGGGTATCGCTACTACACTGGCGAAGTAGCCAGTGCCGATGTGCTGCGCGATAAGAACCGTGAGCTGGGCGATTATTACACGGTCACCGGTATGCCGCCGGGTCAGTGGGTTGGTGCAGGTGCTGCCGAACTAGCCCTTACCGGTCAGGTCAATGAGCGCCAGATGAAGGCTCTTTTCTCCGGTCAGCAGCTGCCGGTCACCAGTGAAGAGCTGGCTGAACTTCTGGCGCAAAAGCCGGATAAATCAGAAGCAATCTACGCCTCAACCCTGGAAGAAAAGCGCCTAGAATACGCTACAAAAGCCTGGGATGTTCACCTGGCTATCAAGCAGGGTAAGACCCTAGAAGAGGTAGGTAATAACCTACTCAACGGCATTAGTCACCAGGCAGTAAGCAAGAAAATTGAGGCCTATAAGGCAGCAGGAAATGACTTCTCCAAGGCCAATAAAGCCGTCTACCGGACCCCTGAAAACCTAGAAGAACTCAAAGAAAACTTCCTGGCTAACTACCAGATGACCGAGACGCAGCAGGCCCGCGCCCAGAAAGCAGCGGCCCGAGCAGCAGGTCAAGAAACCGGCATTCTCTCCCGACGCAACGCTGAACCAGCCCACACTTTTGATACGGTCAAGACTCCCTATGTCAAGAAACTAGTTGAGGAAAAAGCCCGCTTCCTGCGCCAAAATGACCGCGAACCCACCAAGGAAGAAGCCCGCGAAATCCGTAACCGCGTGGCCGGTCAAACCTTCCGTGAAGAGCACCGCCGTGAACCCCGTAGCAAGGAAGAACTTAAACGTTGGGTTGCATCTCAAACCAAACCCCAGCAGCAAACTGTGGCCGGTTTCGACCTGGTATTTACCCCCACCAAATCCGTTTCAATTGCCTGGGGACTGGGAGATGAAACTCTACGCAAGGGCATTGAGACCGCTCACGAAAAAGCCATTCAAGACGTGGTGGCATACCTTGAAGAGAACGTCATCTACACCCGACGCGGTAAGGGTGGTATCGCCCAAGAAGACGTGAAATCAGGCATCATCGCCACTAAGTTCCGCCACTATGACTCCCGCAATGGAGACCCCAACCTTCACGACCACCTAGTAATCGCTAACAAGATTCAGGGCCAAGATGGACGCTGGCTCACCCTGGACGGGAGGATGCTCTACTCCTACAATGTGGCCGCCTCCGAGCTCTATAACTCCAAGATCGCTGAGCACATTCACGCAGATTTAGGTCTTGAGTTCGTGGGCGAAGAACGCAAAGGCCGGATGATTCATGAGCTAGCCGGTATTGACACTGGGACCATTCAAGCTTTCTCCTCTCGCTCCACCAATATCAACAAGATCCTGGCTGAACTGGAAGAAAAGTACATTCAAGAACACGGCTACGCACCCAACGATAAGGCTCGTATTGCCTTGCGCCAACAGGCAACTTTAGCCACCCGTCCCCATAAGGATGGGGCACACTCCCTGGCTGAATTGAACACTCAGTGGCGCGAACAGGTGCAGGTGAAGGGGCTGAATTTGCCTGTGGGTGAAGCACTTTACGCCCATCTGCAAGAAGCCTCTACCAAGCAGGCCGAGAAGGTTATTGAGGCCAAATCCCAGGCACTAACAACTCCTGAAATTGAGCACGCCGAAGCTATCATTGAGCGTCTTCAAGCTACTCGCTCCACCTGGAAGATTACCCATATTCAGGCTGAAGCCGAACGCTATTTTAGGGATATAACTTCTGGTTCTGGTGTAGACCGGCAGAAAGTTCTTGCTACCGTTGCAGCGGTCAAGAACCAGTCTGTATCCCTGAATAACTTTGGTGAAGCGGTAGAGCTTCCCGCAGCTAAGCTGCGCCAGGACGGTACTAGCGTGTACCGTCGGGCAGACTATGAGCTCTTCTCTTCACATGCTGTATTCTCCGCTGAGCGTTCCCTCATCAATGCTGCTACCGTAGAAAAAGTTATCCCAGTTTCCACCCATGATGTCTTTGATCGTCAGGTTGCACAGCTCAAGGCTGAGGGCGGTCGGCTTTCCTCCACTCAGGAGGATATGGCCCGAGCCTTTGTGACCGACGAACGCCTGCTGGTGGTCGGTATCGGTCCTGCCGGTGCCGGTAAAACTACCTCGATGAAGGCCGCTGTGGATACCGCCAGAGCCAGCGGGCACAGGGTTATCGGTCTAGCCCCGACTGCTGTTGCTGCCTCCATTATGGAGAAGGAACTCGACATTGAGGCTATGACTGTTGCTAAGTTCACCAGCCCTCTTACCCCTGGCTTTGCTCTGAATCCTGGGGATGTGCTGTTGGTGGATGAAATCGGTATGGCTTCGACATTGGACTTAGCAAAGATCGTCGAGCAAGCCCGTGAACAGGGTGCTGTGGTGCGCGGTATTGGTGACTACCGCCAGCTTTCAGCCATTGGTTCTGGTGGTGCTTTACGCCTGATTGAGGCCGAGGCCGGGGCTATCTACCTTGAAGATGTCTTCCGCTTCAAGAATCAAGAGGAAGCGGCAGCGACCCTGGCTTTGCGTGAACCTGCGCTGGTGGGTACGGATAAGCCCTTTGACTGGTATTTGAACAATGATCGCATCACTGCCGGTGATAAAGAGGTCATGCTGGCCGATGTTTATGCTGCTTGGGCCGCTGATACCGCAGCCGGTAAACACTCTTTGATGTTGGCCCCGAGCAACGATGATGTCAAGAAACTGAATCAGTTTGCTCAGACCGCAGCCATCGATTCAGGGACAGTGAAAGAGTCCAAGCGTCAGGTGGTAGAGCTGGATGACGGCACCCGCGCCTTCCGTGGCGATGTCATTGTGACCCGTAAAAATGACTACAAGCTCAGGGTCAATAACGGTAAAGACTTCGTTAAGAATGGTGATAGCTGGCAGGTCAAGTCAGTCTCTCCGTCTGGTGAGATTAAGGCAGTGCACACAGCCCACGGCGGAGTTGTAACCCTGCCTGCTGATTACGTCAGTGAATATGTGCAGCTAGGCTATGCCTCTACTATTAGCCGTGCCCAGGGTGCGACCGTGGATACCGTGCACGCGGTAGCTGATAGTTCGACAAGTCGCGCTAACGCCTATGTGGCGCTTTCTCGTGGCCGTGAATCCAACAGACTTTATGTTGCTACCACTGAAGGCCAGGCCCGTGATGACGTGCTGGGCGCTATTACCAACAACTTTGACCGTAACCTTTCCTTCCACGAAGAGGCGAAGGCCCAACGGGCAGCTGAACGCAATGTGGCAGCGGCCCTGGAAAAGTACGACGACCTCTCCCTCTATGCTTCAGAAGAGGCTATGAAGTCTGTGGTGACTCAGGCTATCGGTGAGGACCAGGCAGCAGCTTTCTTCCGTGCCCCGGCCTGGGGTGCTCTGGCACATGAACTAGCTGATACCTACCGTAGTGGCCTAGATCCAGTAGAGACTTTCAGCCGCGCCTACCAGCAAAGAGACTTGGCAGGTGCTGAGGACGTTTCAGCAGTGCTCCACTGGCGTATTCAAGGAGTGCGAGCAGCTAATGAGGCAGCCCAGGAGCGGTTCGGCCAATATGCCCGGCCTATGGCTCATATTCCCACTGAGCAACTGGACCAACTCATTGCCCGCGCCCAGGAGCGCACTAAGCCGGTGAAGGAACGTGAGATTGAAGATAAGCGCTGGATTGAACGTGACTACGCGCTAGTACCCTCGGCCCATCTGAAAGAAATGAGGGTCAATACCGTCAAAGCTCTGTCTGTGGCTGAATCAACCGGCGATACTCGAGCTTACGCCCAAATCTCAGAGAACCTGGGGCTCATGGACGCTGAGGTGACTAGGCGTCGCTGGGTCTCACCTGCTCAACGTGAGGTAGAAGAGATTGTTCGTGGTGAACGTCCCCGATCTGGTGCAGACTTTACGATTCTGAACTCTCTGCAATGGGAGAAGAAGATTCGTGACACTTTGATTTCTGAAGTACCGGCTCCAGGTACCGGCGCTAAGGACCAGATTGTGAAGGGCGTGAGCGGTCATAGCCTTGATTCCTTTTGGCAGTATGACCAGTACACCCCGGACTCGCTCAAGCGCGTGCTCAAGGCCCAGCATCGTGAGGTAGCAGAGCTGGTGCAATTGCGTGGCCATCAGATCGCAGCTGAGAAGCCTGCTTGGGCTGATGCTCTGGGCCAGGTGCCTGCCCAGGCCCGTAATGCTCGGCACTGGTATAGGGTGGCAGCCGAGGTTGAGTCATTCCGTGAAAAATACAAAATTCCAGCAGGTGAACCGATTGCAATTCCAAAGAAGCTTCGCAACGGAGAAAGGGGAGAGTTCTTGCAGACCCAAATTGTTAACGTGCACAAACGATCTGTTCTGTCAGCACAACACAAGGACAAGGAACAGCTCCACCATGAAGCCCGCCTGAAGGACACCCTAATTGCGGATAAGGAACAGCTGAGCGACGCCGAAAACCTCATTAACCAGCACCGGACCAAATCAGATAGCCCAGAACAAAAGCAACTAGAACATCAGGAAAAGCTGTGGCAGGAACTAGCTCAACGCTGGGAGACTGAACAGCAGAAGAAGGCCGAGGCTTTAGACGCCCAAAAAGCCTGCGACGTCGCATCTCAAGATGCTCACAGCGCTATCTCTGCCCGTGATGGGTATAGCCAGTCTCTCGTAGCTGCCGCCCATAAAGACTACCAGCAGGTGCAAGAGGCACAGGAGCGGGTAGAGAACTCGAACATCTTTAACAGGTCATCACGAGAGCGCGAACTCAACACTGCTCTAGACGCCTATGAGAGCAAGTACGGACGCACAGATTTACCTTCTGAGGATGACAAGGTGTGGCTTAACGAGGATGCTCGCTATGCTGAGTATGCTCAAAAGGCACAAGAAGCAGAAGAAGCCCTAGCACAAGCCCAGCACAAACTTGACCGTGCAAACGGCCAGGCCGATATGGCCACGCAACAGCGTCTGAGCGCGTACGATAGCTACGTCGAGGCACGAGAGGCTAACCCGAATACAAGGGTAGTATCTGAGAGAATGACAGCTAGTGATGCTATGCAGGCTAAGAATAAGGCTACTCGTAGAGATGAAGCTATGCTCAGGGCCAAGATGACCCCTGGTGCTATGCGGATGCAGCAGGTTCGCCAGCAGCAGGTATTCAAACAACAAAAGCCCCCTGCACAAGCACAGACCCAGCAGCAGGTTCGCCAGCAGCAGGTAACGCAAAAGCCTAGAACGCTGTAAGGAAAGAAAAAAGGGGGTAGCCCGCACATGCTTTGTGCGGGCTACCCCCAAAATAACTAGGTAGTAGCTTATCCGATATTGGTTATCCAGAATGGATAATTGGTGAGAACCTGATCCTCAAACTCTTCATCATAGAGGGCCTGCGAAGTCGCGGTTACTACATCACAAACTCTCTTATCATCAGGCCAGTGGCCAGTCGTACAGTTACGGAAAACTCCTGTCTGAGGATTGAAAAGAGCCCGAGAATGTGGGTCCCAATGGTTTACCCACCACAAAGAAAGACCCCCCTCTACCAACTCTGCTTTACAGTATTCCCAGTAAAGAGCCTTGAGCCTGGACACGGCCTCTGGGTGGAGCCACCATTGCGGGCAAAAGGCCCCGCCTTGGGAGGCCGGATGTTCAATACGTCCCAGAAACGACAATACCCAGTCTCTGAAGTCGACAGTTATGCCTTGCCCTCTGAATGGTCCCTGTGCCACTGGCTATACCCCTATCTGTTCCTGAGTCTTTAGCTGTTGCATATCTTGCTGAACAGTCTCTGCCATTTTTTTGTCCTTAAACCAGAACCGTGCTTTAGCGATACCGCTATCCCCGTCACTATTGCGGATATAAATCTCACCCAAGGGCAAGTTAGCTAGGTCTGAGGCATCCAAGATTTCACGTTTCTGGATCTGAACACCGGAAGAATGGCCATGCCCTGAGCGAGAATTATAGGAAGTGCTACGGGTCTGAAACTCTTTGTCATAGGTTCCAACGAGTTTTGATACATCTAGCAAGAATGAGGGCTCTGTAGAACCACCGCCGTAAACAAAGACAGCAGCGCCACCAATGAGCTTTTTCATGCCATCAGCAGAGAATGAAATATCGCCCTGAGCTTTTGACTGAAAATAGGTGTTGATGATAATTCCTAGGGAGCCAGCATAGGTGTACATATCCGCTAGTTCTGGAAGAAAAACTGCGTTTCCCATTTCATCCAGGTCCATCACCAGCGGTACTCGAAGGCGACCGTTCGGTTGTAGAGTAGCAGCCTGTTTAGCGCTAATAAAGACTTGGTAAACCAAGGCTGATAACAGTGCAGCTGAAGAACCAGCGTTCTTATCACCGATTAGAATTAGGGTATCGGTGCTGGTAACAAAATCACGCGGGTCAAAGACATTTTCTTTAGCCATACCGGGGCGGATAGCCTGTAGCAGGTGCTCATGCTCAAAAGGAGAAACCGCTCGTTGAGTAGTAGCCCAAACAGACCCCCGAGTATCTCCTGGTTGTTTTTTAAGACCAAAGAGGATTTCTGCTTGGTTGCTGAATCCGTGTTGCCTCAATATAGTTGCAGGTTCGTCTTCCTCCATCTTCATAACCCAAGAGAAGACATCGTTATCAGTCTTCCCAGCAAGATGGGCAGCAAGCATCAGTAGACCCAGAACCTTGGCGCCTTGTTTATCAAAGTGAGCGTTCGGATTCATCCCAGATTGTTCTGCCCCTTTAGTTGCTTGTTCAAAGATTTCACCGATTTTCTCGGCTTTCTCTGAGTCTGAAACGATCCCCAAAATATCAAATTTATCTTCTGAGCTATGTCGTTGAAGAACGTTATTGGGGTCAAAAACCCAAACTCGGCCGACTTTTACCCGTTGGCTCATTACTTCCCAGATACCGTCCGGTTTGTTTGAGGTAACTAGAAGCGGGCCAGGGGCAACGAATGCGTGAGGTACGACCTGAGATGAAGTTTTGCCTCGTCCAGTCCCATGAATGTGGACAGCGCATTGACGCCACCCTTGATAAATGGTTTTACCGTTCACGGTTCCCAGAGGAAGCCCAGGCCCAATATTCTCAGCGAAGGGGTGGAGATTTGTACGTGCATCTTTGAGCCGAGGCTTTTCTAAAGATACTGAGAACTTAGCCAAATTGCCTAGCTGTCTATTCGCTTGATTGCTTTTGGCAGAGTTCTTTTTCTTCTTAGACCCCGCAGACTTTCCATCAAGGATAAGCAGGCAAATTAACGAGATGATACCCAGTGCTATTCCCACACCTAGGCAAACATATAGTGCAAGCCCTGCCTCTAATTCACTTTGTGCAAAGAGAAGAATGAGGTCTACTACATTCCAGAGCCAAACTCCGGTAACTAGGTAATGGGTCAGAGCAGCGCCAAAGTACAAGCCAGCCACAGGAAACCCAAAGAGCAGAAAGACAGCGAATTTTTCTATTTCTCGCATCTACAATGTCCTTTCAGAGTAAAGGGAATAGATAAAAAAGGAGGGGTGGAACACCTTACTTGATGTCCACCCCCTGATAGGTTGCTTACCCCATATTGAACCGTTGTCCAGTTTGGTGAAGCTGGCTAAGAATTTTAGGTTTAGGCGACTGTACCGGAATGCCCAGTGAGTCACTCACCTTCCATAGTGCCTTACCTGCACCAACAGGAGGGCTACCAGCTAAAGAACGCTGAGATAGTTTTCTGTCCTGAGTTTCTAGCCCCTGGTTACCAGACATGAATGAAGTCACCCAGTCAATTTCTGTGCGCTCAATACGACGGATAGAGTTAAGAGCTTCCAAATCAGCTTCAGTCATGGCCAGCATGACCCACAAACCACATTTTTCAATGAGTGAGTGGGCAATTTTGCGGTCATGCTCGTTTGCCAGCATCAGGAAGTCTTTAGGAGAGTGAGTAACTTTCCATTCGCCGACGCCTTTAGATCTGTTAGTACGCGAAAGTCGGTCTACTTCTTGGATTAGTCCATCAGCATGGCGAATGGGGTGCCAGAATTCATCCATCAAAGAGGTAAAGCCGTTCCACCGGATAGTGGGTTCGTAGTGTTCTCCTTCCTGAGCAGCTTCAGCGGCTTTTCTAGCTTCATGCTGAGCTAGTTCCCAATGAGCGTCGATTGCATCCATACCAAGACGCCAAGTGGTCATCATGGTTGCTGAGATCATCTTTTCATCTGCGTTCGGGATAGCTGAAGAGTCAAAGCACATGCCAGCAGGATTGCCAGGAGTAAGAGAGATACCTTTATCCGAGAAGATGTCCGAGAACTCACCGTGGACCAAAGCTGAGACGGACTCAAAGAGCTGGCTGTACTTAGACTTGAATTTTGCTTTATCGGCACCTTCAAGTCCCGATGCATACACGACAGCATCGGTAGGAGAGTCAAAGAATTTTAACAAATGCCCTAGGTTAGGGTTCTCTTCCCGCTCCATGACAGCTTCTACACCCATTTTGATAATCATGGACTCGGCGTCGGTTACTGTCATGTCACGGCCACGGTTGATACGGATAAGTGCTCTGATGTTACGGACAACGTTATCTACGCCATCTTCGTACATTGACTTTCCTATTTCCCCGCCAATTATCAGACCGGCAGCCGCAAGTGGCCCTCGGTCCATAGGGTTAACTTTTGACTTACTATGGCCGGTTCCTAACTCAAAAATATCTGCACCAGCAGCTCGTGCATAGTCCGCGTATTCACCCTTGATAGGGTCAAAAATCATCAACGGCGTACCAGTGGCGTTTAGGCAAGCATTGAGCATTAAAGAGATGGAAGACTTACCAAACCCATTCAGCCCAAAAACCATAGCGTTAGGAGCTGTAATAGCGCCGCTCCTGTAGAGGCTCATGTGGTCCATAGCTACAGCAGAGCCGGTGTGCAGGTTGTACCCAATCGGCGCGCCGCGTCGGGGGCTGTTAGTGCCGGTGATAAAAGGATAGAACCCCGCTTGTTCACGGTTAGTATCTAGCCACATGCGAGGTGTGGCAATCCTATGCCAAGCCCCACCTCCTTGGCCACGGAGTCCATGACGGCCACGGCGAGGGGCCGGTGTGATTACCGGCCCCTGTTTCTTGACTTTAGTTTTCGTGTTCAACGTGAGCATCTTCAGAGCTTTCTTGGGTTGGCCTGCCAGCATCTGTATCGAACATTGTAGGTAGCAGGTAGTTCGATGCTGAGGAGTAGACCCACGGGAAAATGCCAATGGGTAGGGTCTGATGGAAAGCTGCTTCTGATACGAAGTCAGCATAGGACCAGCGCATCCCACCCATGAGAGTTTTAAGCTCGTTTTCCGCAGCCCTTTGAGCCTTACGATTAGGTTCAAAGGTAACGGTAACCATCACGCAGTATTCCTGGATGGTGGCGCCGTTAGCCATCTGCGCTTCAGCATTTTTTGTAGCTGCTTTCTTCTTCGTATCAAAGAAAGTATTACGCTGCTTTGACCCTGCCTCGGTACTTGCGGCACGGGAGGTCTGATCCATCCTAGAACGCTGCTTGAAAGCTGGGATAGGACGGTAGAACATGGCCACCCTCTTACGCAAGAAACTTTGTGACGGGGCAAAAAGCGCTTGGTAAGTGTAGGGAGTAATTTTTGATTGGTCAGGAACGCTCATCAAAATAGTCATGGAAGCCACCCCATCATGGAGAACGACGCGTTTGTGATTGCCATTCATGTAGGTGGGCCCTGAGCTATTAAAGCTACGGATCGCGGGAACCTTTCCGTAGAGCTCCTGGTCAATCTCGGCTACTCTGGCTGGGTTATAGGCGGTGTACATTAGATCGCCGTACTCAGCGTGGTTAAGAGGGTAGGTTTGCCCTGAGCCCGCCTGAGTAAGCGCGGTGATATGGTGGGGTAGTTTTGCTAAAATCTCGGCAAAAGCACCTTCAACCTCAGTATCTAATGCAGAAAGTTTCCATCCTAGTGTTACATAGGTGGTGACTCTTGTTGTCTTAGCTGGCAACATACCAACTGTCTGACGCAGGATTTGTTGGGAAACTTCCGGGGCTGAGGGGTCGATAGCCTGAGTGATCTCATTAGCCATTGGCTCTGCTGATGTATGTAGGGAGTCAACAACAACCATTGCTCCTACTAATCCATTCTCCCGTGATAACCGAGAGAGCCAGTTCCCATACTGACCTACCTGCCTAATGAGCCGGTCTTCGGGCAATGACGAACCGCCCACCGGTGAGCAGCCCAAGGTAACTGTCGCCATTTTGACGGCCTTATGGTGTAGGAGCTCTACAGAGTTCCCCTGGCCATCTAATGCCTCTTTAGGTTCAATAGTGTGCAAAAAACCTGGCAGAGTTAGTTGGTCTTCTTTTGATAGCGCAGAAATATGAGCGTTAAAGAAGGTTGTTTCCCCTCGGGCTGCCCTTTTGCGATGTTGCCTACGCATCAAAATACGTTGCACAATCGTTCGGTCAGAGTCCCCAAAAGGCACAAAGCCGATAAGGAGGCTTGAGAACACTACCAATAGGAGCAAAAGAGCAAGCAGGAAGAGCTTTAGCAGTGTTAGGAAGAGCGCAAAAACGACACTGACAACGGCTGCCACAAGTACACGAAAAGGAAGCCAACCAAAAACCTTAGTTGGTCCTGATGCAATTGGGTTACCGTATTGAGGCTGAGTGCTCATTAACGCATTCCCCTTTCATCAAAGAAGGTGTCTTCTAGCTTAGGCATGGACTGGATAGTGTACTGGGCTGTCCTAAATAGCTCGGCAATCTTGCCAGCAGGCAAGGGGCTAGGCTGTCCAGCTTGGCTAGGCTGTTTTTGGCGTGGGTAATCGCTGGTGGGACCAGCGGTACGGTGGTTAGGTAAGGAATGAGGCAATGTGGCATTTGAACCGGTGGTCGGGTAAAGATTGTTAACCGGTTCAGATGCTTTAGACCCGCTAAAGTTCTGATGCTGGTTTACATCCTGGTAATCAGTTGAACCAAAGTTCTGGTTCTCTGCTGGAAGCGAGTCAGAAGAAGCCCCCTCAAGCTGGGGTCCAGCTGAGGTTTCGCCTGCTGTGGCTACATCGTTCATTGCTTCTGCTGTTGCCTGGGGCGCTGAATCAAGTAAAGAATCTGCTGGGGCATCATCAATCTGGGCACCGTGATCAGGCACGTTGGAAAGAGGTAGCTCTGAGGGGCCGGAATTGGTATCAGCACTCGTACTATTTTCAGGAACCTGAGAATAATCGTGAGTTTCAGCTTGTGAATCAGAAGCAGAGTTATCAGGAGTGATGGGTTCGGTGCTGGCACCTATTGAACCCATATCTGAGGCATCGTTACCACTGACATCTTCAGGGGTATAACCGGTTTGGTCGAGTGTGGCCGATGGAGCTTCATTCCTGTCTACTGACGGTTGAGACTCGCCAGTACCTTTTCGGTGAGTATTCTGACCTGAAGGTTGAACACCTGGGGTATCTTTGCGCTGGTCCCCTAGGGTCTTTTCAGGGCGTGGAGCTTCACTTTGTGGTCCACCGGCACCGCCCGCAGGGGCTGATGATGCTCCACCGGCCTGCCCCCAACCGGATTCAGCTAGGGTTGGTCCTTGCCAGGCACCGCCCGCAGCTCCACCACCAGCGGCCCCACCGGCTGCACCGCCCGCAGCTCCACCACCAGCGGCCCCACCGGCTGCACCGCCCGCAGCTCCACCACCAGCGGCCCCACCGGCTGCACCGCCAGCACCAGCTGCACCAGCTCCTGCCGCCGCGGCCCCACCGGAAGCAACGACTGCTGCGGCAGCTGTTAAGGCTCCCACCAGCGCCATGAGCTCTTTACCACCGCCAGAGGCTCCTGACGCCATAGCGTCGGGGGCTAGGACTCGTAGCAATGAGGGCAAGGCAAAAATGGAAACAGCAATCATGGCCATACCAGTAAAGACACCATCAAAGTTGTCATATCCTTGCATGAGCTTAAAGGCGAAGCCGTAGATAACGGCAACTACAGGTTTGAAAAGCAAAAAGGCAATAATCCACCGTGCAACAGGGGTCATCTTCAGGTCGCCCTTGAGCATGTTGATTGCTTCAGAAACGGTCCAGAAACCAACCATGATAGGGAGGGCTACAGCACGAACTATCATCAAGCACCACTGGATGAAAATTAGAATGACATTTACCGCTGAAAAAGCAAGAGTCGAGCCACCCAAAACACCAACCACTGTTTCTGCGGTGGGATAATTCCCATCAAGAGAAAAATTTGGTTGAGCCATCTCTAGCACCCAGTCTGCAAAGAGGTCTGAGACTGGTATAAAGATAGTTGCAATGCTTGTTGCAGCCGCTGCTACTCCGACCACACGGGCAAGCCCGATCACCGCTGTCCGGATGTCTTCGCCACGTTGAAATAACATAACCCGGCCACCAGCAACAATCAGCCCTAAGATGGCAAAAAACCCGGTAAGTGGTGCCGTCAGCGCCGTTAACCAGGTCATTGTATCGCCTTGGAAATTTATACTCGGGCTATAGTCCATCCACGAGGTCATGAACTGTTGCATGAGGTTGAACATGCCGTTATAGCTAGAAGTAACTAATTTTTCGATGGGGTCAGGCAAAATATCAGAGACTACATCAGAAACTGTCTCGGAAATATCTCCACCATGTTGTGCCATTTTCCGGCTAACGTAGATAGCAATATCAGCTACTTTGTCTTTGACCCCATTGCCAATATCTTCATACAAAGGCATGGTTCTTAGTCCTTTTTCTTCTCAGTAAAGAAGGTGAATTCCCCTTCTTTAATCATGGATACGCCTTCTGCGGGACAGCCGCCTACGGGATATTTCCAGTCGTTGCCATCCCATTCAACTGTGCATTGCATGATGAAATACCCTGACCCATCGAATGAATTATCAGGAATAACCTCAGAGACTAAGCCAATAGTTGCCGCGCTGTCGGTGTAGTGCTCAATGGTGTAGCCAACCACTACAGTTTGGTGGGAAGGTTCTTTATTCATATCGTCGCGTGGTTCTTCTTTCACACGCTGCGGTTCAGTCAGGAGTAAGGCAAGCTGTTCTTCACTAAATTGCGGGTCGCTAAAGGAGCCGACAACATTAGCTACAGCTAGGACAGCACCCATAGGTGTATGAGTGAAGCATTGCCCGATCTGCTGCGAAGTATCAACGGGCCCATACTGGGCTGAGCTGGGCCACGAGGTACGTTTCTTACTGGTCTTCCATACCAAGTCAGCAGGTTCTTTCATATCCTGTTCAGTCGAGCCGTCAGACTCAACTGAACAGGATGCAAATGAACTAGAAGGATTGATAGATGACGCACTTTGGGAGGTGGCAACCTCACTTCCAGTAGCTTCATCAGCCTTACCCTTACCACCTACTAGGTTCATGATGATAAGGACTATCAGCATGAGAATAACCGACATGAGGAAACCTGCAGCTAGCATGGTGCGCTTAGAGCGGGAGCTTTTTTCATGGGGCGTATTTTCTAACATCTATCTATCCTTCCGGTAACGCAATCAGCTTGCTTTATGCGACACCAGCGCCACAGTTGAGCGAGGCACTAATGAACGCGCTGACGATGGAACTAGCACCAGCAACGAGAATTGCACCGCCGATCCAATAGCCCAGCTGCTTGAAAGGCACATTGATTGATTCATTACGGTGCGCGAACATCATGCTCACGCCGATGATGATCAAACCAATAACCCCAACACCGGCTGCAATACCTGCTGACCATGCCTGAGCAGTGTCCAAACCGTCACAGAGTTTCTTAGGGGCGGGGATAACTTCAGCATGTGCCGGTGTCATCGTCAGCAGCAGGGCCAGGACTGCATAGCTTGCAGCGGCAACAGCTTTGGTGAGTTTCTTACGCATATGTTTACATCTCCTTAGTGATGTGTGGTTAGGGGTTAGAGTGAGACAAAAATACGTTTTTCGATGGTTTCTCGTACTTTTGTCACAGCTTTTTTGGGTCCTTTGTTCTCCAAGAGGTCTTGGGTGAACTCAATAGCTCTGAAATCTTCTACCCAGGGGATTTCAATAACAGAGTTAGGGCCCGAAAGAATAGTGAGCAGGTTCTTGACCGGCTTTGGGTAAGCCCGTGGAGCATCTGGGACTACTAAGATCCCCAGCAAAGCAACCTGCTTAGACCGAAGCTCAGCAATAAGTCCGAGTGTTGCTTTAAGCGACTTAACGGTTGAGCGCACAACAAAGAGCACACTCTGATCTGTTAATTCTGCTGAGGTAATCTCCGGCAAACCTAAAATAGTTGCCCACGTGCTGGCCCCGCTCTCAGGGGTGACCCCGCAAATATAGACGCTATCTTTTTGCGTAGGCTCTGGTGGCAACGCAAAAGGATTGATGGGCCGTTCTGGTTTTTGCATGAGAGCTACCCCTGTAGACTCACTGTTTTGGCGCAAACGCATAGACCCTCCCGTGTTCTTCTGTTGTTTGAAAAATAATGGCAGGCCCGTTATCGAAACGGTCAGCAATAATAGGTTCTTCTTGTCCCCAAGGTTCTAGGTGCCCGTCTGGGCTAATTCTTTTACCTGAAGATGTAGAGAAGAAAAACCCCGCACTGTACCGTCCTTGAGTACCTACCTTCATTGCCTTACCTGTAGATAAATCTGCAAGCACTTTATGGGCGTATACGGTGTTCCGTACTGGGTCACTGATTATTGGAGAGTTACTTTCCTCCGTAGTCAGGCTCCGAAGGTTGCTAATCGCATCATCGGTAATCTCGGCAAACTCCATAACGAGAGCTTGGTCTTTGGCGTACCTCAGAACGAGATGTTCGTTTGTTGATGCCAATAGCCCTTGATAGGCAGCACTTGCATCCGGGGGTGCTATCTGCACAGTAATATCTCCACCGACTTTATATATGGTTGCTCCTTCCTTCCCAATTGCCCAGAGCTGCCCGGAAACAAGTGTTGCTGCTTGGGTATTTTCAGGTAGTTGTTCATCTTTCAGTTCTCCACTGACAGAAGGAACCTTAAGAGCCAGTCCTTCTTGCCAGATGGGAACCCCTGACAAATGTTGGGTAGGTGAGGGCGCGTACCGGTAAATCTTGCCTTGAGCCATATCAGCGGTATAGGTTGCTTCCTCTCCAACAGCACTCACCCAATTTGGGCCTAAACCTGTAGCTGCATATAAAGTCCCTACGGAGGTTTCTAGGGGAACTTCAGCGACTTGCTTACCGCTATGGTCGTATGCCACTAAAGATTTCTCTTGAACGGCCACGAGATAATCATGGGTTACCACGGGTAAGGTATTGGTTGTTTCGAGGGTAAAAGCCAGTTGGTCACTGTACCCGGAGGGAATAATGCCGTCGTAGTTTGAAGAAAGAGAGTCTACTTCCAAAGGAACCGGAAGCTCAGACTCAGCATCATCATTTTTGATAAATAAGGATGCTACTCCAAGGGCACCTAGACCAACGCCTATCGTTGCCACGCCAGCGCCGATTAAGAAGTTGCGACGGGACGGTTGTACTTTTGCTGGTTCCTCTTCTTCTTCCTCTTCAAGGAGCATTTCAACGCTCACATCAACTTCTTCAGGGTCATCGTGGATAGCTGGGAAAAAACCTACTTCAGGGACTGCTGGGGATTCTAAAACTTCTTGTAACTTCCCGGATGCTGAGAGCTGCATAAGGAAAATTTCTCCATCAGCATGGACATGAACCAGGGGTTCGAGAACACCCAGTTCCTGTGCAAGCTCAGAGCACACAGATGAACCGAGTTCATTGAGAGTTTTTGCATCCGCCCCAGCAGGAAGAAGAGCGGTTACGCTGTGTCCGCTCGGTGCAGTTACCTCTACTTGACCTTCGTTCAGGTAGAGATCAAGGATAATTTTTGCTTCGGTCATCTTCGATTAGCTTTCTTCAAAGATTGTGGGCACAGCGCCTACGACTGTCCAACCATCATCACGTTTTTCGAGGTAAACCATGACCTGAGCTTTTCCTCCGGGAAGGTTTACCCCGTCACGCCCTACCCAATCCCAGTAGACGGTGTACCCAACAGTTGCTGTTTCGTAGCCTTCTTCGCTAAGGACCGGAGCGCTACTGCTCTCCTGGCTTGTGGCTTCACCCTGAGTTCCGCTGGGTGTTTCCTGGATATGAGAGTGCCCGTCCATATGAGAGGACGTACGGTAAATCCGTAATTTGGTGTAGGCCTGATGCTCAGATGCTTTAGTGAACTGGTACTGCAAGGTGTTTCGGCGCTGGCTCTGGTCCCCCTCTAACACTGCCTGAGCCCACTGCTCACTCATGAGAGGCCGGGCACGCTCTGTACCTGATTGCATACCGGCATCGATCGTAGAATCCCAGCAGTAGGAGATACCGATAAATGCGCGGCCTACTGACTCAGCCGAATATCGAGAAACTGAGTCAGGATTGACACAAGTGCCATCAGCTAGGGGATAGTTACTGCCTGGAGTTTTCAGCGAAGTAGGACTTGCTGAACTGTCAGAAGCAGCGGTACTAACCTGGGGCGCTGATACAGGCGTAGCTGGCTTCCCTGATGACGCACAAGCTGTCAGAGAAGCTAAAGCGATAAGGCTAAACGCAAATGCACGGGGCTTTAGAAGTTCCATGCGCCTTTCTCCTTCAATATGGGTTCTGGGTTAAGGGTCTGTCCGTTGTAGGGGTTATAGTTTTCACCTGTCAAAGGCTCACCGGGCTTGTAAATTTCATAGTGCAGATGGGTGATGAAGACCGTTGCTACAGATTCGCCGTAGTTCCCTTCAATCCCCAGAATGTCGCCTTTCTTGACCTCTTGACCGGGCTCAACCGAGGATTCATGAAGGTGGCAGAAAGCCATCCGTAGGTCTGAGCCATCTTTAGCAGTAGCAAGAACGCAATGATCGGGCTGAAAGTAGCCTGTGATATCTAGGTCAGTCGGTGCTACAACAGGACCGCCAGGGGAGAAACCAGAGCTAGTGAGCAAGTCGATGCCGACGTGCTGTTGCGCCCAGGCAGGCAAACCTGGCACCGACCGGGGGCCATAGCCAGAACTCATAGTTGAGTTTGGTAGCGGGGACGTCCACTCTCCATCTCCTAAGTCGCCGTCCCAAGCAACTGCGACGGAACTACAGGTCGATGAGTATTCCGCCTGAGCCTCGGCGGTAATAACTTCGATATAGTGTTGGGTCTCGGTAAATGGTGGGATGCCGGAGTATTTTTCGACGTTACCGGGTCCTGCATTATAGGCAGCAAGAGTGAGTTGAATCAGCTTGGTAGGGTCTTCCCCAGCGTACTTTTCGACCATTCCTTTGAGGTCTTTCATGTAGCGACCCATAGCTGCTACAGCATCGCTGATGTTAGTGATATCCCCACCGTTGCCGTAGGCCTCCCAGGTAGCAGGCATGAACTGTGCTGGGCCTTTCGCACCAACCGGTGAGACAGCTTGGGCGTTGAAATTTGATTCCTGCTTGATTTGTGCTGCCAGAATCTCTTCGGGAATACCTGAATCTTCAGCTGCTTTTTTGAGAGGTTCTTTGTACTCTTCAGGGACGTTGATGGCAGATGCGGAGCTCTGCTCGTTCTGGGCCGAATCTGTGACGGCGGAGGTGCAAGCGGTATTCGTTATGAATGTCGTACCGGCAAGTTGACCGAGCATAACGGGACCAGAAATTGCGATACCAACGATGAGGCTTCCTGTTGCTAGGAGAGCGCCACCGGTTTTTTGTTGTGAGTTCATGAGCCAAAGGGGTTAGGTCGGATAATTTTTTTCTCTGAGCCGTTCGCTCCCCGGTGCAATTTCGGCGGTGGTGATGACGTGAGAGCTGAGAATATAAGCTCCAGCATGTATGCGATGGCTGCTTGCCGGGAGGCTCCGGTGTTCTGGGAGATTTGGTCTGCCTGGTTGCTGCATGTGGCGCATAGGGTGAGCGTCCGTTTGTTAAGCGGTACTTTCTCTGTGCTGGGAGAGTCTTTGAGGGAGCTGTAACACAGGGAGCAGAGTAGAGGGTCCTTATCTGTCATAGGGGCGTCCTTGCGGTGTACGTGATTTTTGTTCTCATAGATGTATATGAGTGAAGGAGCTATTTGGAGAACAAAACTTGGGAAATTTTTTAAATTTTTTTCTGAGTAGAAGAAACACCACTAAACAGAACACAATTGTTTAGTTAAATAATGTTCTATTCAGTGGTGTTCTGTTGTGTTATGTTTTATGGTGCTGAGGGTAGGCTAGGAAGGGTAGCTACTGCATCCCATAGGTCCTGCTTGAAGTAGCCAACGTATTGCTGGGTAGTACTGATATCAGCGTGCCCAAGAAGCTGCTGAACGACCTTGATATCTTTGGTACGCCGATAAACTTCAGTGGCAAAGAGCCGGCGCAGACTATGTGGAGTGTACCCCTTGCCTAGGGCGGCAGATATTTTGCGCCCTACGTAGTCATGGGTACGGTGTCCTGAGAATCGCCCTGGGAAGTAGTAGCCATGAGCTTTGAGGCTGAGCAGTGCTTGAAGGTCGGGGTGCGCTGGAATGATGCGAAGGTGCCCACCTTTACCTGTGATACTCAGATAGGAGCCGTGGAAATCGCTGGTATGCAGGGAAGCTATCTCGGTTCGCCTCAGCCCGGCAAGCCCGGCCAATAAAAGCATAAGCCGAACTTCCTCAGTTGGAGATGCTTGCACCGCTTGAGCAAAAATAGAATAAGGGGCCGGGGGTAACAGCTTCCTGGGAACTGAAACAGACAACAGGTTATCTGTGGGTGCCTTGGAAATAGCCTCTATAGCCTTAAGGTAATGGTAAAGACCCCGTGCAGAAGCGAGAGCTGACTTTTTGGTAGCAGATCCCCAATTAGGGTTAGCTACCCACGATGCAAGCTGAGCTGGAGTAAGAACTTCAGGTGCCTGCTCGGGGTAGGTATCAGCTAGCCGGCTAACCCAGTAAATCCTAGTCTGAATAGTGCGTTCGGTACGTCCTGCTCCTGTCAGCCAAGTAGCATACCCAGTAATGTGCTGGTTCCATAGCGTCTCCATATAAGAGGCTCCTTCAAAGAGTAGAAGTAAAATCGAAAGAGCCTGTGCCCCCTATCCCCAGAGAGCTTTTCCCATGAATATTCAAGCCCCAGCTTTCAACCAATGGCTAGAGGCCCTCGGTATCGACGCCACCTTGCAAGAAATCTGTACCAAAGCAGGCCTTGGCCTCTCAACAGTCTCAGAGCAACGTAGCGGCAACCGGATTACGCCTAAAACCGTCATCGCTATCTCACGGGCCTACGGTGCTAACCCGGTCCGCCAGCTTGCAACTTTTGAAGGCTACGAAACTTTGCAGAAATACGACCTAGCTCTCAGCGATATCGCTCCCCTGTATTCAGTGTTAGAGGTAATCCATCAGAGCTTTATCCGTCAGGGGAAAGCCTTACCTGCTACTCCTTTCGACGCGCCAGAAGCTGCTTTGAAACAGTGGGTGCATGTCAACCAAAGAGGTTTGGCTCAAAAAGTGCTTGCGCAGCACCTGGGGATGCAGCCTTCGAATTTCTCGCATCATATGCTGAGTAATTCCATGCCTGTTCATCGAATCATGAAAATCAGTACTATTCTTGATATCTCCCCGCTGCCCGGACTCGTGGCAGCTGGGTATCTGACCTTTGAGGAGGCCTTTGGGTCATCGAGGGGGCAATACCTAGATGGCCTGAACGATAAGGAGTTATTAGAAGCAGTTGAGCTTCTGATGTCCTTCCTGCACTCTGATGTGCAACGGTTCATGTCCTCCTAAAATATGTTTCTCGCTAGGGCAGGCAACTTTCTGTTGCCCAAATGTTTCGTTAAATCATAATTAATTGGATTAATTATATATAATTGGGTGTGTTGGGTGGGGCAAGTACCGTGAATCCAGCCCAACATCCCAGGAGAAAGTAAGAGATTCTTCTTTCCTCAAAGGTGCGAGTGTAAGACCCCTGCCCCAGGGTCCCCCCCGAAACCCTGGAGCAGGGCCTCTCGCCTGCACCACCACACACCAATTGAAATCACCAGAAAGGACACCCTCCCGTGTCACACGCACCCTTCAAGGTCCTAGCCACCAAGACCGGAGCTCTGTGCGCCACTGGCCTAGTCGCCACCTCCATTTTTGCTTCCATGCCCGCATCAAACGCGGTCGATACTGGCGCATTTGGCTCAGTTATCAGCGCATCTGAAGCAGAATCCACCAACCGTGAAGTTCCTGTCGATAACTCGGCGCTGCTCGCTGCTGTTGCGGCCGCTAAGGACGCAGGTCTGAACATCTCAGAAACCCAGGTCAAGACCATTACCACCGGCTCAACCGCTGAGGTTCAGGCAGCACTGGATACCATCACTGCTGACTCTGAGGCCAAGATCGCGGAGATTACCGCCAAGATTGCCCAGTACAAGGAAGACAAGGCCGCAGCTGATGCTAAGTACGAGGCTGAACTGGCCCAGTACCAGAAGGATGATGCCGCTTACCAGGCGGCTGTAGCTGCTAAGGCTGAGGCTGAGAAGATTAACGCTGAACGCCAGGCCGCTTACGAGGGGCAACTGGCCCAGTACAAGGCAGACCTTGCCTCCTACGAGAGCGCACTAGCCAAGTACAAGGAAGAAAAGGCCGCCTACGATGCCAAGGTTGCAGCTGCTAAGGCTGCTATCGAAGCTGGCGAATGCGCGCCCCCGCGCGTGGCCATGACCTTTGACCTCTCCCGCTCTTTCGATGCTAACGAGACTGCCACCATGAAGGGTGAGGCCAAGAAGATGGTCGAACGTCTCTCTGGCGTTGAGGGCGCTGAGGTTTCCTTCTTCACCTTTGCTCGTGACTCTGCTGTAAACTTCCAGGACACCGGCTCCGGTGAAGTTCCCGTTGGCCCTATCACCACCATCGCAAGTAACCAGCCCTCTGCTGTATTCAATATTGGCACCGATGCTGGTAAGGCCGCTGCTTTGGCCTGGATTGACGGCATCGACAAGAATTCTAAGGACGCTCCCGTAGGTACCTCCGGCGATGAATGGAACGGCGTCAACTACCAGACCTTGGGCACCAACTGGGAAGCTGCCCTGGCTGCTATTGAAAAGCACCAGGCTGATACCGGCGTTAAGTACGATACTGCCCTGCTGCTGACCGACGGTGCACCCAATACTTACACCAAGGATGGGCAGGTAGGTATCCATGTTCCGACCAATGCCTCGAACGGCTCAGACGAAGCATTCAACGCTGCCAAAGCCGTTGCAGACCGCCTTGAAGCATCCGGCACCGACGTCATCCCCGTGATGATTCGTGATGAGGCCGTCAACAATCCCTCTGACCCCTTCCACTTCTCATCCGATGAAGCCGGTATGCTGGGCTACATCAAGGGCATCTCCGGTGTAGCCTCACCCACCGAGGGCCGC
>NZ_JBOEQD010000010.1:0-105108 GCF_050689125.1 Rothia sp. L_38
GTTGTGAAGCGGGTTGACGGTGCAGATTTCAGCTTACTTGTGTTAGGCATTCGGGATTCTAAAAATCAATGAATAAATGTTATTTATTGTTTTGTAAAATTCGATAAGTATTTGAGGGTGATTTACCTAGTCGTGAGAGTTGATAGGCGTGCAGAGACTTACATAAACCTTCTGGTTAAATTTCAAAATCAGGTGCTAGTCAAAGAGTTGACTCTGTGGTCAAAGTTATCTGAACCATGATGGTATGTTAGAATTTACGATCAATCTTGAGAGTTTCTCCGTTTTTCATCCCTCAACGACAAGTGTTAGCAGGCCCGGCTTCTTCTCGGTGGGGGAGAGCAGCTCCACCTCAAAGCCGGGGGAAAGAGCCTCAGCCAGCTCACCGGCGTCCTCAATCTCCGTCAGATTTTCCTGCACCAGATAGCGGCCCAACAGGCCCCGGTAGTGCTTGGCCATGTGCGAGACCACCTTGCGGCTACCGTCCGTCGCTACCTTCTCCACCCTCACCAGCAAGTGGCGCTGTGGGGCGGGCGTCCACGCCTTCGCATAGGCAGCAGAGCGGCCATCCACTACCAGCTGATCCCCGGCTAACTCATCCAAGGGGCGCTTGAGCTCGCCCTTCCAGAACTTAGCCAAATCACCGATCTCACCCAGCTTCGTGCCCATCGACAGGCGGTAGGCCGGAATTCTATCCGACAGAGTCACCGCCCCCCAAGCCGCAGAAATCACAACCACAGCCCTATCAGCCCGCGCTCGCGCGTCCGCCCCCAAAGAACTGTACCCAAAAGCCTCAAACAAGACGCCTGAATACACCTCAGCAGCAGGAGCCACAGGCTCCGACCACAAGCGGGTATTCCGCTCAACCTCAGCCAACAGCGACGGACCCACTTTCAAGAGCTGCCCAGCATCGGGTAAGCCACTGACCCGCACCAGCTCATCCACCACAGCCTCACGAACCCCCGTCAATTCCGGAGCGACCAACTCACCCAACTCAACCCCGGAACCAGATGTGGCAGGAGTCTTACCCTCAGACGGCGGAAACAAAATCAACATACCCACCAGTGTAGTAAAGTAGAACCCCAGAACGGGACGCCCAGGCAATCGCGCGACAACACAGTCTCGAGGAAAGTCCGGGCTCCACAGCACAGGGTGGTCGATAACATCGACTCAAGGTAACTTGCAGGCCAGTGCCACAGAAAACAAACCGCCCCACCACGGGGTAAGGGTGAAAAGGTGAGGTAAAAGCTCACCAGTACCGCAGGTGACTGCGGTAGCTCGGTAAACCCCACCCGGAGCAAGGCCAAACAGGGCGCGCCAGTAACCAGTGCGGTGAAGCGCCCGGGTAGGCTGCTTGAACCCGCCGGCAACGACGGGTCTAGATGGATGATTGCCGCCTACCTGCGGGTAGGTACAGAACCCGGCTTATCGGGCGTCCCGTTCTTTTGTTACCCCACATCGAAGCCGGGTTCTACGGTTCGCAGGCTCACCGATTCAGCGCCTTTTTATCTTCCTCGCGCGCTCGGAAAAAGGCGCTTCATCCCAGGCTTACAGGGCGTCCCGTTCTCTCACAAAGCTTTGCTCTAGTTTGCGCTTTCGGCCCTCCAGACGCGCCTTGCCGACAACCGCTCTTGCTGGCTCGCAGAGCTCGCTCAGCAATTCACCGCCAGCCCCGATCCACGTCGGCATTCGGCGCATCCTTCCAGGCCTCAGCTCCGCTGCGTCTCGTGCCCCTAGTGCCCGAAGGGGTCAGGGTCAACACCTGGCATCCAGGTATTCCCCTCAGCGGTCCAACCCTCAGCCTTTACAACCTTCTTGTACTTCTTGCTGTACTTGGCGTTCAGCCTATTCACATAGAGCTTGCCATCAAGGTGGTCAGTCTCGTGCTGCATGACGCGGGCAAACCAGCCGGTCGCCTCAAACTTCAGCGGGTTGCCCTCACCATCGAACCCGTTCACGGTGACCCAGTCAGCGCGCTTGAGTGGGAAAGAATAGCCGGGGAAAGACAGACAGCCCTCAACCTCTTCATAGGGGTCGGGGTCAGCGGTAGATACCTTACCCAGGGTTAGCACCGGGTTCACCACCACACCCAGCGGGGGGACGCCGTCCTCATTCTCAAACTTGTAGGTAAACAGACGCAGGCCCACACCTACCTGAGGAGCTGCAAGTCCCACACCGTTAGAGACTTCCTGAGTCTCATACATATCGTCAATAAGCTTCCGCAGCTCATCATCAAAGGAAGTCACCGGAGCAGCCGGGCGGTGCAGTACAGGGTTGCCGTGAATAACGATGGGCACAACAGTCATGACATAACCTCTCACACAGGGTAAACAAAAAGGGCCGCTACGATAAAACCGTAGCGACCCTTCTACTCGGGGTGATCGACGGGGGTTGAACCCGCGACCTCCTGGACCACAACCAGGCGCTCTGCCAACTGAGCTACGACCACCATGTGTTCAAAACAGGACCGCTTCTTTCATCGGCTTGTTTTGGCAACGGATACTAGCTTACACACAGTTTTGGTTCCCTGCAAATCAAAATGGGCTACAGGTGGGGTGACTGTGCTCACGAACCTTTGCGGCTGGGAATGGCGGACGCCGGTAGGCTACTACCTGCGTCCGCCGACCTCAGCCAGCTAGGCAGGATTAACCTGCTGACGGGTTGCCGCAACCTCCTGGGCAACCTTCTGCGCAGAGGCGCTATCGGGGCCAGGGGAGGGCACGAATACTGTTCCGCGGTAGTAGCGCAGCTCATCAATGGAATCCTGGATATCGCCCAGTGCCCGGTGGTTGCCGGTCTTAGCCGGAGCGTTATAGGTAGCCTTCTCGAACCAGCGGCGGGAAAGCTCCTTGATGGTAGATACGTCAATCACACGGTAGTGCAGGTAGTCCACCAGCTCGGGCATATCGCGCACCAAAAAAGTCTTATCAGTGCCCACCGAGTTACCACCGAGAACAGCCTTACGCGGCTCAGGCACCCACTGCTTCACATAATCCAGCACCTGCTGCTGAGCCTCAGCCATGGTGATGCCCTGGTCCAGGTCGTCCAGCAGACCAGAGACAGTGTGCATATTGCGCACAAAATCATCCATCTGCTCAAGGGCCTCTGGTTCGGGCTTAATGACGACATCCACGCCGTCGCCCAAAATATTGAGATCCCCGTCAGTCACCAGCGCGGCAACCTCAATCAGGGCGTCCTTCTCTAGAGAGAGGCCGGTCATCTCACAATCAATCCATACAATACGTTCATTCGAAATAGACACAGAACCAATCTACCCCTTTTGGCCCCTAACCCACAGCAGATTTTCAGAGAGCAGGCCCCTACACAAGCCCAGGGTGGTCGGACTGGCCGGGTAAAATCAGGTGTACTCTTCCGCTCGGCCAGGAGGACCATGAGCCCCAGAACCTCGCAAATACCTACCGCAAGCATCCCCGTGCACCGGTATAAGCCCAAGACAGCTAACTATGTCTCGGGAAGCCCCCTGCGAACCCTCATCTTTGGAACCATCGGTTCACTACTGGTGATGTTCGCTTCCTTCGGTGTGGGCTGGCTAGCTGATGCCTCTCCCTTCCGCCGTGTGGACTGGATTATCCCCTTGCGCTATACAGCGCCCGGGCTGATCACCTGCATCGCTCTGCTGGTGGTAGGGTCCATGATGCTTTGCCGAGAATGGCTACGCATGGTGCAGAAACTGCTGGTCTGGGATCATCGGGCAAAGCGCTGGGCAACCGCAGCTATCATCTGCTGGATGCTCCCTCAGCTCTTTGCCTTCCCCCTCTACAGTCGAGATGTTTTCTCTTACTTCGCCCAGGGGCGGGTCATGGCGTCGGGGCTGAATCCCTACGAGTACGGGGTATCTTCGGTCAATAATTTCTTCCAGTACGGGGCTGACCAGATGTGGTCAGAATCAGCACCGCCCTACGGGCCCATCTTCTTGCTGATTGAAAAATGGGTGGCTCAAATTGCAGGTGACTCGGTAGATACCGCGCTCTACCTCTTCAGGTTTGTTGCTCTCGTTGGTGTGGGACTCATTGCCTACTACGTGCCCAAGCTCGCAAAACTCCACGGTATCAATGGGACACGGGCTAACTGGCTGGTGCTAGCCAACCCTCTCTTTATCGCTGCTTTTATCACCTCATCTCACAACGACGCCCTCATGACCGGCCTGGTCTTAGCCGGTGTCTACCATGCGGCAGCCCGCCGGGATTTGGTGGGTGGCCTACTGGGCATCACCCTGGTTACTGCCGCTGTAGCCGTCAAACCCATAGCCCTGGTCGCCCTGCCCTTCATTGGGCTGTTTTGGGCCGGTAGGGGAGCTAGCTGGCCCCGTCGTTTTGTTTTCTGGGCGATGACGTTAGCAATTTCTATGGTTCAGCTCTGGGCACTTGGGGCGGCTACCGACCTGGGCTTTGGGTGGATTGGAGCCCTTGCAACTACCGGTGGCCAGTACATCTGGTTCACTCCCATCGGCTTCCTGGGCCTACAAATCAACCAAATTCTGGTTTCGATCACCGGCGACAACGCTCTAGCAAACTCGGTACGCGATACCTTCTTCTCCCTGGGTAAGCTAGCAGGCATGATTATGGCTGTTGTGGTGATGTTTGTGGGGAAGGACGAAAACCTCATCCGCCGCACCGGTCTGGCCCTGGCCATGGTCGTGATTTTCTCACCCATGCTCCAGTCCTGGTACCTGCTCTGGTTCATCCCCCTGTTTGTAGCTGCTGGTGTTCGCACCGACTGGCAGCTGGATTTCTACTTCCTCACCACAATGTTCTTTGTGATGTACGGGGTATCTGACCAGCTGGCAGTTTCCCCCTATCTCGATAACTTCGACCAGAACATGGGCCGACTGATTGCTGCGGTACTCAGTATTGCCTACGCTTTCTGGTTGGTCTTCTTCGACCCGGCAACGCGCCGAGTGCTCCGCCGCGGCCAGCGCTCAGCTCTCTATGAAGTTGCCATTTAAGCGCCCGGTATATGCCAGAACCCCTTACTCTCTTGGTCTGGGGTTCGACTCCCTCCGGGGGCTGAGATGACTTTTAGCCGAGGAATCGATAGTATAAACAGCGGCTAGCCTCAGTAGCTCAGTGGATAGAGCAGGAGCCTTCTAATCTCTTGGTCGGGGGTTCGACTCCCTCCTGGGGCGCTCGCAAAATAACCGCCCCACAAGCGCAAACAATAGTGCTTGTGGGGCGGTTATCTTTTTCAGGGGCGATTTTGACCCCCAAAGACGCGAAAATGCATCTTCGCAACACTTTTAGCACTGGCAGAGAAGCAGTAGGCAGTGTATGTGGCTTGTGCATAGGAAAATCAAATACTTTCGGAATACACTAGATGGCATGTCTACAGCTCACCTGCCCGAAATGCCAAGCGGCGCCCCTGCGTCCGCGCCTGCCCTGCCTCGCCGCACCCTACTTGCAGGAACCGGGCTCACCCTGGCCCTGAGCACCCTACTTGTTGCCTGCGGACCGGACGAAGAGCAGATCCAACCCACCGCTACGGGCGAGGAACACACCAACGAGGCTCACGACGTTGACATCAACCGAGCCCTCGATCAGCTCGAAGCGGATAACGGCATCACTCTTAGCCTTGCCGTCTATAACCACACCACCGGTAACCTCTTCCTACACAAGGGTGACCAGTGGACCTATGAAGCATCCATCGTTAAAGTCCCTATTTCTCTCACCCTGCTCAGGCTGGCAGCCTTTGAACAAAGAGAACTGACTGACGAAGAAAAAGCCCTTATCGAAGCATCTATTACCTACTCTGATAACAACGCAACGATAGAGATTTACCGCAGATTTGGCTCAGACGACGGGGAATCCACCGCTAGCGCTGAATCCCTCAACAAGACCTACGAGCTGCTGGGGGTGACGGAGACCCGCTCTGCCGGTACCTGGGGTGATAACCAGACCTGGGCTGAAGACCAGGTGCGGATCATGTGCGCCATCGTCGATACCGTTGAATGGGTCAATGCTACCGACGCCCAGTATCTGCTAGAAAAAATGGTTCCCCTTGACTGGTCACAAACTTGGGGGGCGGCTCCCAATACGGGCAGACAGTTCTGGGGGAGACCGTTACCGACGTATCGGTAAAAAACGGCTGGATTCAAGAAGATACTGGCGCATGGCACATCAACTCGGTTGGGGTTGTACGGACTGAAAACACCACCTACTCCATTGCTCTGTTGAGCAAAGGCTTCGAAGACCAGTTAGTGGGTTACGAGGTAGCTAGCCAAGCGGTACAGGCCTATTTTGATCACACTGGTTAAGCGGGTGGGTACCCAAACGGATGTAGCCAGCAGCCTGGGCTGCCGCGCACACCACCACCGGCCCTAAGCGCTGAAAACCTAAGGCCCGCAAGTCACGAGCTAGAGCATCGGTAGCAGGTGCTGTTCGGGGCAGATCTTCGGCCCGTGGGCAGAACATGTCAACGGGAATTGCTTTCTCAAAGAGATCTGCTAGGTTGATGCGCGCATCTGTGAGCACCTTTGCGTTATTGATACAGGCTCTGAGTTTTACCTCGTTTCTTATTCCCACATCGCCCTCAAGATAAGAGGAAATTTCAGCATCAGTCATAGCGGCTAATCGATCAGGCTGGAAACTATGTAGGGCACGCTGTAACTCCTCACGTTTTGCCAGAACTACTGACCACCATAGGCCACTCTGGAAAACAAGCAGGCAGAGATGTTCAAAGAGAGCATCCCTTGTTCTGGGTACGTGTTGCCACTCGTGGTGAAAGTAAGCGCGGGTGCGGTCATCTCGTACCCACACTGGCTCATCGGGAATAAAATTATCTGTCACTGCCCTGTCTCCTTGATAACTGGTTGATACGGACGCTCGCCAAGGCAGATAACCTAGGCCGCTGGTTAGAGACTAGGAGGGGCCTAACAACCGCCGCCAGGGGTGTGAACAAAATCCGTCATAAAAGCTAAGTGGCGCGTCACAGCTTCACCGATTTCTACTCCTGAGCGGTTTACTGGCGTGGAACCAGTTATACACAGCCAACATTTTTCTAGCTCAAAAACCTCTGCTGATGTAACCCTTGAGACACCCCGGTTCACCCACAACTCAAGGAGGAGTCATGACCGACACCGTCACTATCCGAGGCTTTATCGCAACGGCGCCCACCCAAAAGTTCCTGCCCAACAGTAATATCCCGGTAACAAATTTCCGTATTGCCTCCACGCCTCGTTGGTTTGATGCCACTAGTAGCACCTGGAAAGAAGGCACAACTAACTGGTACACCGTCAATTCTTTTAGAGCTCTGGCGTATAACAGCGCTAGGAGCTTGCAGGTAGGGCAACCGGTGCTGGTAACCGGACGCCTACGCGTCAAACAGTTTGAACGAGCGGACGGCTCACCCGGCACCAGTATTGAGGTGGATGCCACCAGTATTGGCCACGACCTCAACTATGGTCTAGCAAATTTTGCCCGTGTCACAGACCGGAAGCCAGAGGCCGATGAAACCGACCGTAAGTTCAATGAGCAGGTAGCAGGGGAACAAAAAACCAACCATGGCTATGAGTCCCTGCCACCGCTAGAAGAGACCCACCAACCCGGCCAAACACCTACACCAGACAGCTCCAGCTCTGACCAGGGGTTGACCGAAACCTCAGAAACAAGTGAAGCTGCAGTAGCTCTTACCAGCTAGTGCAACCGGGCAGGGCAAACTCACACCAAGATTCTTGGCAGATGCCCTGCCCCAAACCCCCACTAGCTTGACATCAACCGGTAGGCTTAAACGCATGGCAGAATTTATCTACACCATGACCAAAGCCCGCAAAACTGTAGGCGACAAAGTCATCCTCAACGACGTATCCATGTCGTTCTTCCCCGGTGCAAAAATCGGTATGGTCGGCCCCAACGGTGCCGGTAAGTCCACCATCCTGAAAATCATGGCGGGACTCGATACTCCCTCCAACGGTGAAGCACGACTTTCTGAAGGCTACACCGTGGGCATCCTCATGCAGGAGCCCCCGCTCAACGAAGAAAAGACCGTCCTGGGCAACGTCCAGGAAGGCGTCGGCGAAATCTACGAAAAGATTGTTCGCTACAACGAAATCTCAGAAGAGATGGCCAACCCCGATGCTGACTTTGACGCGCTCATGGAAGAAATGGGCAAGCTACAGGAAGCTATCGACGCCGCTAACGCTTGGGACATTGACTCCCAGCTGGAGCAGGCTATGGACGCCCTGCGCTGCCCTCCCGGTGACTCACCCGTGACCCACCTCTCCGGTGGTGAACGCCGCCGCGTAGCGCTCTGTAAGCTCCTGCTCCAGAAGCCCGACCTGCTTCTGCTGGACGAGCCTACCAACCACCTGGACGCCGAATCCGTCCTCTGGCTGGAACAGCACCTGCAGTCCTACGAAGGCGCAGTGATCGCCATTACCCACGACCGCTACTTCCTCGACCACGTTGCAGAATGGATCGCAGAAGTAGACCGCGGTAACCTCTACCCCTACGAGGGCAACTACTCCACCTACCTGGATAAGAAGCGCGCCCGCCTCGAAGTGCAGGGTAAGAAGGACGCAAAGCTGGCCAAGCGCCTGGAAGAAGAACTCGAATGGGTTCGCTCCAACACCAAGGGCCGTCAGGCTAAGTCAAAGGCTCGTCTGGCCCGCTACGAAGAGATGGCTGCCGAGGCTGAGAAGACTCGCAAGCTAGACTTTGAAGAAATCCAGATCCCCCCGGGACCCCGCCTTGGTAACGTCGTCATCGAAGCAGAAAACCTGCAGAAGGGCTTCGACGGCCGTTCCCTCATCAACGGTCTTTCCTTCTCCCTGCCCCGTAACGGCATTGTCGGTGTCATCGGCCCCAACGGTGTGGGTAAGTCAACCCTCTTCAAGACCATCGTTGGCCTTGAACCCCTCGACGGTGGCAACCTGAAGATTGGTGAGACTGTCAAGATTTCATACGTTGACCAGAACCGCGCCAACATCGACCCCGAAAAGTCGCTGTGGGAGGTTGTTTCAGACGGTCTGGATTACATCCAGGTAGGCCAGGTAGAAATGCCCTCACGCGCCTACGTCTCAGCCTTCGGCTTCAAGGGCCCCGACCAGCAGAAGAAGGCAGGCGTGCTCTCCGGTGGTGAGCGCAACCGCCTCAACCTGGCCCTGACCCTCAAGCAGGGCGGCAACCTGCTACTGCTCGACGAACCGACCAACGACCTGGACGTCGAAACCCTAACCTCCCTCGAAAACGCCCTGCTGGAATTCCCCGGCTGCGCCGTTGTCGTTTCCCACGACCGTTGGTTCCTCGACAGAGTAGCCACCCACATCCTGGCCTGGGAAGGTACCGACGAGCAGCCCGATAACTGGTACTGGTTCGAGGGTAACTTCGAATCCTACGAGAAGAATAAGATTGAGCGTCTTGGCCCCGAGGCTGCAAAGCCGCATCGCGTCGTTCACCGCAAGCTGACGCGATAAACCCAACTCAATCAGTGTGGAAGCGGTGAACGATTCCGCATGATTTTTGGTTCCTCGCGCGCTCGGAAAATCATGCTCCATCACCGCAAGCTCACAAGGTAATTGAGCTAAAAATCCCTCCCACTTTCACCGGTGGGAGGGATTTTTGTTGTACCTCTTGATTCACTGGTCGCGGTACTCGGGGAGCCTGATCATGGCTTCTTGGGTCACGGTAGCTACATGAACACCGTCACGGGTGAAAATCTTGCCTGCAGAGAGACCGCGGGCGTCCTGGGCGCTGGGGGCTTCCTGTACCATCAGCAGCCAGTTATCGGCACGGGCGGGGCGGTGGAACCACATTGCGTGGTCAAGTGAGGCCACCTTCATGCCGGGTTCAAGCCAGGTTTTACCGTGCTGCCGTAGTACCGGCTCAAGCTGGGTGTAGTCCGAGGCATAGGCTAGCGCTGCCTGGTGCAGCACAGGGGGATCGGGCAGGCCTTCAAAGGTTTTGAACCAGACCATGTTGGTCGGCCGCTTCTCTTCACCGGGAGTGGTGTACAGCGGGGAAGTCACATGCCGGACATCGAAGGGGCGGGAGTAGGCGACCTTCTGTGCGACGGGTACTTGCAGGTGGTCCAGGAGGTCAGCAGCTGTGGGAAGGCTCTCCGGATCAGGAATATTCTCCGGCATGGCAGAACTATGGTCGGGGCCCTGTGCAGGTACCTGAAACGAGGTGATGCACGAAAAGATAGGTTGCCCACCCTGGTAGGCCTGCACTCTGCGCGTCGAAAATGACCTAGCGTCATTGAGCGCTTCTGCCCCGTAGGAAAGATCGCCTTCTACATCGCCGGGCCTCAGGAAGTAGCCGTGCAGGGAATGCAGGGTTTTGCCCTCTACTGTATGGGCAGCTGCCATGATTGCCTGGGCAAGTACCTGCCCGCCGAAGATACGGGGGGATTCTTTGGTGAGGGTCAGAGCACTAAAGACATGCTCGTGGGCGGACGCGCCACCTGGGGCCAGGTTGAGCATGGCCAGTAATTTTTGGGTGGGGGAGAGGCTTTCTAGGGTTTCGTGACTCATAGTTCCACTCTCTCACAGGTAGCCCCTATTTCTCATCTCACCGGGAATGCAGCCCATCATCTGCGATAGGGTGGTGTGTGAATAGACCGTCCCTTTGATTTCCGGAAGCCTGTGAAATGACCGAGCCCAAGCTATCTGACTACACCGATTATATTTACCTACCCGATGCAAGGACCGCCCGGGATATGGCGACCTACCTGACTCGGGCCCGTTCAGTGGATCCTCAGGCTGCCGTTCGTTTGCAGGCTAACGGCGATGTGTTGGGGATTTCGGTGTGTGTGCTTGCGCCTGAGACCCTGCTTGATTCAACCCCGACAATCATCGGTCTGCGCGCTATCAAACTGGCCCAGCCTGCCGAGGTTGATCTTACGGTTGAGGCGGCAGCTCTTCTCGACCGGCTAGCCCGTATCGAGGAAGCAGGACTAGCGCTGGCTCTGCCCCCGGTGACTGTTACCGCTCCTTGGGTTGGGCGAACCGTTCCACGTAGTGGTTGGGAGAAGAAAGGGTTTTACCTATCCGACCATGCCCGAGCAGCAGCCCAGGAAGGTATTGCCGCGGTAGACGGGGCCTTGCCCACTAACCCGGGGCACGCGGTGGTGGCAACCGTCCGCTCCCGTATCTGGTCTTCACCCCTGCAGGCCCCCGATACGACAGTGAGCCTACCCACCGGGGCTGCTTTTGCCCTTGAGGTGCTTGGGTTCCTGCCTCCGCGGGCTACCGAACCCATGCCCGTTTTTGCCAGCGGACGCTGGGCCCGTATCTCGGCTAGGGCAGGGCACGTACTGGTGTATTCGGCTGCCTCAGCCTAGAACTGAGCTATTGGGCCCGGTTCTGCATGGCATGGGCTGCCCGGTCAAAGTAGGCCCACATTTCGGCGTCGTGCAGGGGAGCTAGGTCCAGGGTGTCCATGGCCTCGCGCATATACTTGAGCCAGGTGTCGCGCTCCTTGGGGCCGATATAGAAGGGATTGTGGCGCATGCGCAGGCGCGGGTGGCCGCGTTCTGCCTGGTAGGTTTTAGGCCCGCCCCAGTACTGCTCAAGGAACATGAAGAGGCGGCGCTCTGCTGGCCCCAAATCTTCCTCGGGGTACATGGCACTGAACTCCGGGTCGGCTGCTACACGGGAATAGAACTCCCGGCAGAGCTTCTCAAAGACCGGACGTCCGCCCACCTGGTAGTAGAAGCTACGCTCATCGACCTCGTCGTGAGGTTCTGAGGGCTGGACGCTGGCCTCGCCGGGTGCAGATAAGGGGCGGAAGGCTGGGTTGGGTAAATTCATACCCACCAGTCTACTCCCGCCCCTTATCGTCAGCAGGTACCAGCGGTTAGAGCCTAGCGGTCTGCGGCCTGTACCTTGAGAGCACGGGCCAGTGAGTCGCGTCCTTCTGCTACCTGACGCTTGAGGGCAGCTGCGTCCTCAGGCAGGGCAGCGAGGTAAGCCTCGGCCTTATCCAGGACCTCTTGAGTGTAAAAACGGGGGAAAAGCCCGCTAATAATCTGGCTTGAAATCTCGTGGGAGCGCTCGCGCCAGACCCCCTCAATGGCCTCAAAGTAGCGGTCAATGTAGGGTTCGGAGAACTCCGGGGCACCCCGGTAGAAACCGAGAATGGCGGAGCGCTGCACAATGTTAGACAGCTCGCCGGTTTCAACCACAGCGCGCCAGGTCTCAGCCTTGGACTCAGCGGTGGGGATAGCAGCCTTGGCGGTGGCAGCTGCCTGCTGGCCGTTGGAGGTGTTGTCCTCAGCCAGGGCTGCATCGATCTCAGCTGCGGTGACGCGTCCGCCCGCAGCCAGGGAGCCTAGCAGGTTCCAGCGCAGGTCGGTATCGATCTCCAAACCTTCCAGAACGGTAGAGCCATCGAGTAGGGCTGCCACAGCATCCAGCTGGTCTGAGGTATGGGCCAGACGGGCGAAGGTGCCCACCAGCTGGAACTGGTTATCAGAGCCAGCTTCTGCTGCCTGGGCAAGGGCCCAGATACGGTCAGCTGCCTCAGACCGCACAGTCTCAGCGTGCTCGGGGTTCAGGTAGGCTCGTAGGGTGTTCTCAAGGTTGAGAAGCTGGGTGCGGACGGCAGTGGAGTTAGTCTCTGCCCCAATATTGCCAAGAACCAGTTCAACAAACTGGCGGGCAGGCATCTCGGCATCGCGCACGGTATCCCAGAGGGAACCCCAGACCACGCCGCGGGCAACAGAAGAATCAATAGCGCCCAGGTGGGCAACGGCGGTGGCGCGAGAACGCTCATCGAGACGGATCTTGGCGTAGGCCAGGTCCTCGTCGTTGACCAGAATCAAATCGGGACGCTTGGCTCCAACAGCCAGGGATACCTCGGTGATGTCGCCGTCCACATCGATTTCTAGGCGGTCGGTGCGGGTCAGTACCTCACCATCCAGGTTGTAGAAACCAATAACCAGGCGGTGGGGGCGCAGGGTCTCAAAGCCCTCAGCATAGGTCTGGCGCAGGGCCAGGCGGGTAATAGTGCCGTCCTCTGCCTCATCCACCTCGGTAGTGAGGGTGTTAACCCCGGCGGTCTCCAGCCAGAGCTTAGACCAGGCGCGTACGTCGCGTCCGCTGGTTGCCTCAAGCTCATCGAGCAGGTCATCGAGCACGGTGTTGCCGTAGGCGTGCTTGTCGAAGTAGACCTTGAGAGCTGCCATGAAGTTCTCCTGGCCCACCCAGGCCACCAGCTGGCGCAGCACGGAAGCACCCTTAGCGTAGGTGATGCCGTCAAAGTTGACCTGAACGTCCTGAAGGTCGCGAATTGGAGCAACGATGGGGTGGGTGGATGAGAGTTGGTCCTGGTTATAGGCCCAGGTCTTTTCTGAGGCAGAGAAGGTAGCCCAGGCCTCGGGGGCAAACCGGGTGTTCTCGGCAGCGGCCAGGGTCGACATGAACTCAGCAAAAGACTCGTTAAGCCACAGGTCATTCCACCACTTCATTGTCACCAGGTCGCCGAACCACATGTGAGCCAACTCGTGCAAAATGGTGATAGCTCGGCGCTCAATCATCGCCTCGGTCACCTTAGAACGGAAGATGTAGTTCTCCAAGAAGGTCACCGCACCGGCGTTCTCCATAGCACCGGCATTGAACTCGGGCACAAAAAGCTGGTCGTACTTCTCAAAGGGGTAGGGGGTTGAGAACTGCTCTTCAAAGAACTCAAAGCCCTGGCGGGTGATGTGGAAGACCTCATCGGCATCCAGGTACTCCATCAAGGACTGACGGGCGTAGCAACCCAGCTTGACCTCGTGGCCCTCGCTGTTGGTGAGGGAAGAATGGACGCTGGCGTAGGGGCCAGCAATAATCGCGGTGATGTAGGACGAGATACGCGGGGTCGGCTTGAAATGCCAGACCTTGCCGCCCTCGACGTCCTCGACCGACGTTTCAGGCTGGTTCGACACCACAACCCAGTGGGCAGGGGCCGTCACAATAAACTCAAATTCAGCCTTCAAATCAGGCTGCTCAAAGACCGGGTACACGCGGCGGGAATCGGGTACCTCAAACTGGGAGTAGAGGTAGACCTCGCCGTCCACCGGGTCCACAAAGCGGTGCAGGCCCTCACCGGTATTGGTGTAGAGCATATCGGCATCAATCACCAGCTCATTGCTCTCAGCCAACGCAGGCAGGGCAATGCGCACACCATCGGCATTCTCAACAGGAACCAGCTCGCCATTGAGCTCAATACTGTGCACCGTATCGGTAATAGCGTCGATAAAGGTTTCACTCCCGGCAACCGCATCAAAGCGCACCACGGTACGAGAACCAAAGACCCGCTCACCGCGCGTTAGATCAAGCTCAACCGTGTACGAATGTACACGCTGAATAACTGACGCTCTCTTCTCAGCTTCGGCACGGGTCAAATTCATTCCAGGCATGAGGAATCCTTGTCAATCAAATCTAAAGTTAGAGGCCTGCTCACTGCACACAGCAGGAAACAAACCACACGATAGCCGCAGGTGACCTACAATCGTATAGAGGTCACCATGGCGCATACGCTCCCAATTCTATGTGCTCACCAGTGATTCACATAACTAAATTTCAGTGCGGTCAACCGGCCCCCACCCACCACGACCAAAGGAGACACCGTGCGTGTACACATCGCAACCGACCACGCAGGCCTAGAACTTAGCCACTACCTCATCGAAAAACTCACCGAGGCAGGCTACGAGATGGTCGATCACGGACCCGCTGAATATGACGCTCTCGATGACTACCCCAGCTTCTGCATTAACGCGGCGCTCGCCGTCCGCGCAGACCGTGCAGCTGGACTGGACTCCCTGGGTATTGTGCTGGGTGGCTCCGGCAACGGCGAGCAGATGGCAGCTAACAAGGTCGAAGGTATCCGTGCGGCACTTGCGTGGAACCACGACACCGCAGCCCTGGCCCGTGAGCACAACAACGCCCAGGTCGTGGCGGTGGGCGGACGTCAGCACACCAAGGAAGAAGCCCTGGAGATCATCAAGGTCTTCCTCGCCACCGCATGGACCAACGAAGAGCGCCATGCCCGCCGCATCGGTCAGATGGCCGAATACGAGCAGACCGGGGCAATCGCCGGTAAGCAGATCGACAGCTACGAGAACTAATGCCAGAAGGGCACTCAATTCACCGCCTGGCCCGCCAGCTCACCGACGTTTTTGCCGGTGAGAAGCTGGCGGTCACCAGCCCCCAGGGGCGATTTGCGGACGGCGCGGCCCTACTGGACGGGGCAGTCTTCGACTCTGCTTTCGCCCACGGTAAGCACCTCTTCGCCCGCTTCTCCAATGACCTGTACCTCAATGTACACCTGGGCATCTACGGGGCTTTTACTTTTGGCGGCGATGCATACTTCACTGGAGCCTCATCCATCGGAGCTCCCCGGAAGATCGGTGAACAAGAGGACCACCGCACCGAACCCTCAGCTGAACCTCCCGCACCCCGGCCGACCACCCGCGTCCGCCTGGTATCAGAACACGGCTGGGCTGACCTAGTGGGCCCCACCATCTGCCGCACCTTGACTCCCGATGAGGTAGCCGGTGTGCGGGCCAAGCTGGGGCCCGACCCCCTCAACCAGGACGCCGACCCGTCCGCCTTTTACGCCGCGGCGGCCAAGACCAGTCGACCTATCGGTGTAGTTCTCATGGATCAGAAGGCCATCTCGGGGGTGGGCAATATCTTCCGCGCAGAATCCCTCTACCGCACCCGCATTGACCCCTTTACCCCGGCTAAAGAATGTAGCCGGCAGCAGCTTGAAGCCCTGTGGAACGATAACAAGCACCTGCTGGTCATCGGTGTGCGCGTAGGCCGTATCATTACCACCGAGCCAGCTGACCGCCCCGGAATCCCCGAAACCGAAGCCTGGCCAGACCACGCCAACTACGTCTACCAGCGGCAGGGGCAAGACTGCCCCCGCTGTGGCATGACCATCGCCATGCAAGAAGTTGCCGGGCGCAAACTCTACTGGTGCCCGGGCTGCCAGGTTTAGCCCTGCGTCGCGTGCGGTAGCTAGAAGAGAGAGACGAAGCGGCTCCCAGCTTGGTGCTGGGAGCCGCTTGTTTTTGTAACCCTAGCGGTCGGTCAGGTCTGAGAGATTGAAACCGGTGGTGCCGTCATTGCACTGAACGCTGACGGGGCCGGTGGTGGTGCAGGTCACGCCCATCCAGCTGAGGGACTGCCCCTCAGGTAGCACCGTATTGGTCTTGAACCAGTCATGGGTGGCTGCCCGGCCGCGGGCCTGGACCGTACGGGGCTGGGTATCACCGGGCCCCATTGAGACAGACTGGAGGACCCAGTTCTTTGAATCATCGGTCATGCAGAAGACACCATAGGTTTGCATGAGGCAGGCAACCTGGGGGTCGGGCGTCTGGAAAACCACAGAAGGCTGGTCAGCCGCAGCAAAGGTATAGGCCGAAGTGTCGGCGACAGGGGTGCCGGTCACTAGGTCTGTGGTGACGAGCGATACCGGGTCAATTGTGAAGCCGTCATTGACCGGGGGAGTGAGCGTCGTAGCGCTAGGAGTAGGCGCGGCAGTAGTCTCTGCGGGGGTGGGTTCTGCGCTGGGGGTTTCTGCGGTGACTTCAGCAGTAGGGCTGGCGCTAGCGGACGGGCTGGGAGCAGCACTGCTTGATGCGCTCACCTCAGGAACCGAGCTGGCGGCTGTTGAGGTGACCTGGCTGCTCCCGCAGCCTGTCACCAACAGGGTGCAGACAGTTAGCAGGGTGTAGGCCGGGGCGAAGCGAACGGGGGGAAATCTTAAAGCCATGAGTGTCAATCTTGTGGTCAAAAATGCGGGTGCCTTATTCCCATCCTAGGGGAAAAGACACCCGCAGCCCTATCTCATGCGGCTTTCGGTCTAGAAATAGGCTGGGTCAGGCTAAGGGGAAGGGTAGTCAGCAGAGCTATTAGCTGCTGAAATCCTTAACCGAGTTACTCAGGGCAAACCAGTGCACACCGTTATCGCAGCGGGCAGCGCCGTCCGCAGTTGCGGTGCAGGTAAACTCACCGACCGTAATCGTGTGGTTGCTCGGTAGCTGGGTTCCGAAAGAGAAGGGGGCAAAGCCCGGGGTGCTGCCCTGGAGGAAGTCCTGATGCGGTACGGTACCGGGATTTAGCCACATCACACCGTAACCGATACGGCCCTGGGAGCCTGCGCGGTAGCAGCTTACCTGCTCGACGCTCATGACGCAGCCCGCGCCGTCCGCTGTCTGAAAGTAGACCTTGCCATCGCCGGCGGGGGTTACCCCGTCGATGCTGGTCTGATAGGGGGCAAGGTCAGTGACTAGAGTAGTTGCCCCGCTATCGACGGGCGGATTAATAGCCTGAACCGGCGTTTCGCTAGGGGCTGGGGCTGCTGGCTGGGTAGCCGGTGCTTCTACTACCTGAGGAGCGGGTGCTTCGGTGGTCTGGGCTGTTTCAGGGGAGCTGGACGGCTCGGCCTGCAGGCTCTGGGTCATTTCAGCGCTGGGGGAGGCGCTGGGGCTTGCAGATGATGGGGTAGCCGAAGCGCTGGCGCTGCTTCTTGGTGCGGATGCGGTTGTATCTGCCTGGGTTTGTTCAGTCGATGAAGAGCTACAGGCAACAAGGGCAAGCGCAGCAGCCAGGGGCAGGGCCGCTTGAAGGGGGCGGGGGCACATACTGTCTCCTTTGACGGTGGGGTGTCTCTCTCATAATAGTGGTGAACATATATGCTGGTGAAGAGTCACAGGCCATCATGACACCGAGGGGGTCCCATGCGCGATACCGGATATTTGCTAGACCAAGCAAACCTCGTGCTTTTTGACCTCGATGGCACCCTGCTCGATAGTGATACCGCAACAGCAGTGGGGTTCAACCGGGCGGTGCGAGAGTTTGGCTTTGAAGGGGAGACTGCCGACACCCAAAGTTATTATCATGCCTGGGCAGATATTCAGCGTGAGGATTTTCAGCGCTACCTAGCCGGGGAGCAAATCTTTGACGAGAACAGGCTCTTTCGCACATCAAGCCTGCTGCACTTGATGACGGGGGAGCCCCAGAGTACCGACCGGGCTCAGAAGTTTCTGACCACCTTGCAGGAGGAAACCCGTAAAGCCTGGGCCCCATTTGCCGAGCTTGATCGGTTCTTTGAAGAACTAGGTAGGCAGTTTGGGCACCTAGAGGTGGCAGTTATCTCCAACGGGTCGCAGTTAACGGAGCAGAAGAAATTGGATGCTATTGGCTTGCACGATATGCCCCTCTTTTCTTCTGAGCGTGTGGGTATGAGCAAGCCTGACCCCTTGCTTTTCAGATTTGTGTGTGCCCAGTTGGAGGTGGACCCGGCTTTTGCGGTGCATGTGGGTGATAACTACATTGCGGACGTCGCTGCCCCGGCTCGAGCGGGCTTGCAGGCTGCTTGGGTAAACCGTCATCGTCGTGGCCAGAAGTTGCCGCGCGGGACCGTAAAAGTGCATGACTTGGTGGAGCTGCTGAATGTACCTGCCCCAGTTGCACGCAGGTTTTTCTAGGGATGCAAAAATGGCCACTCGGAAGAGTGGCCATGAAGCGAGCGACTGACGGGATGGAGACACCGGGTGCGAGTGCGCGAGCACTCAAGAGGTGCCGGAATGACTTCCGTCTTCCCGAGCGATAGCGAGCGGCTGACGGGAATCGAACCCGCGTATCAGGCTTGGGAAGCGTGCGCTCTACCATTGAGCTACAGCCGCAAGAGAGGGGATGACGGGAATCGAACCCGCGTAATCAGTTTGGAAGACTGAGGCTTTACCATTAAGCTACATCCCCACATGGGGTGCCCAGCGTTGTGGACGTGTTCCAGTAAACCTGTTTTCATGCGGGCTTGTCAAATTCAGTGTGGAACCGGCGTTTCTCAACACGCCCAGGGCGTAATTTGGGGGTGAGTTAGGTTTTAGGGGCTTGAACCGCTAGACTGGTCTTTGCTTCCGTGCAAAATCGGGGTGTGGCGTAGCTTGGCTAACGCGCCTGCTTTGGGAGCAGGAGATCGCAGGTTCGAATCCTGTCACCCCGACGTGAAATAGAACGACCCGCCGGAAACGGCGGGTTTTTCTATAGAACGTGTATACAGCCCCACTCTTTTCCGGGTGGTGGTTCCAATCAAGTTATCAGGAGATCAACGGACGTGAAGACTGCCGTCGAGAAGATCAACCCGACCCTCGCAAAGATTGAGGTCGAGGTTCCCTTCGCTGAGTTCAAGACCTACCTTGACCGTACCTACAAGTCACTGGCTAACCAGATTTCGGTTCCCGGTTTCCGCAAGGGTAAGACCCCTAAGGCTCTCATCGATCAGCGTGCAGGCTTTGACTTTGTTGTTGAGAACGCTCTGAACGATGCTCTGAACAGCTACTACTCACAGGCTCTGGCTGAGAATGAGCTGACCCCCCTGGCGCAGCCCGAGCTTGACATCGTGTCCAAGCCTGAAGAGGGTAATCGCGAAGCTGACGTTAAGCTGACCATCGAGGTCACCGTCCGCCCCGAGATTGAACTGCCTGACTACTCAGGTATCAAGGTTAAGGTTGCAAGCGTAGAGGTCACTGAAGAAGACGAGCAGAAGGCTCTCGATGCCCTGCGCGGCCGCTTCGGCACTCTGAAGGCTGTTGACCGCCCCGCTGCTGACGAAGACTTCCTGACCATCAACATCGCCGCTGAAATCGACGGTGAAGAGGTTGACGCCGCTAATGACCTGTCCTACCAGGTTGGTTCCGGCACCATGCTGGACGGCCTGGATGAGGCTGTTCTTGGTCTGTCTGCCGGTGAAGATGCAACTTTCGTAACCAAGCTTGCCGGTGGCGAGCACGCCGGTGAAGAGGCAACCGTTAAGGTTGAGGTCACCGCTGTTAAGGAGCGCGAGCTGCCTGAGGCTGACGACGACTTCGCTCAGCTGGCTTCAGAATTCGACACCATTGCCGAACTGAAGGAAGACCTGAAGAAGCAGGCTGCTGATTCCAAGGTTGCCGAGCAGGGTGCAGAAGCACGCGACAAGGTCCTCGACGCTCTGGTTGAACTGGTTGAAATCCCCGTTCCCGAGAAGGTCATCGAAGACCAGATGGCTCAGCACTTCAACGCTCCCGGCCAGGATGACGACCACGACACTGAAGAGCACCGCGCAGAGGTTCGCGAGAACACCGAGCGTGCCTTCAAGAACGAAATTATCCTCGACGCTATTGCTGAGAAGGAAGAAGTTTCTGTCGAGCAGGCTGAGCTGATTGACTACATCATCACCATGAGCCAGCAGTACGGCATGGACCCCAACCAGTTCGCTCAGATGCTCGACGGCTCAGGCCAGTCCGGCATGATCGTCGGCGAGGTTCGCCGTTCAAAGGCTCTGGCAGCTGTTCTGGCTCAGGCTGAGGTTAAGGACGCCGACGGCAAGACCGTTGACCTCTCATCCTTCCTGGGTGAGACCGCAGACGCTGAATAAGTTAGCGCCGCTGAGGCTCTAAAACTTTTCTAGCGCAAGCCCCCGCACGACCCTGATTGGGTTCTGGCGGGGGCTTTGTGCTGCCTGCGTTAAAACTCGTGGGAAGAGGCGGTCGCGGCCCCCGGCGTCCGCGGGTGAAAGTGGCTGACCTGGGCATTGGGAAGTCAAATACAGGAAATAAGTTAAATAAATATTCCGTAATAAGGGGTTTGGGGTTGCATAAGTAAGGTGGGGCTAACTAATCTTAGGTAAGTCAAGCCTTACACGATGTTGAGGCTTACCAAGTACACACCACTACCAGATATAGGAAAACCCGTGAAGGCCAACCGTATCTCCCTGCTTGCAGCCACTTCCGTTCTAGCACTGGCGCTAACTGCCTGTGGTGCAGGCACCACTGATGCCTCCAATGACTCGAGTGCCTCTACCTCCACCACCGCTTCTGGATCAGCGAGCCAGACCACTGGCACCGTCACTGTTACCGATAACTACGGTGAGGTCACCGTTACTGTACCTCCCCAGAAGGTAGCAGCCACCGATAACCGCACTTTTGAGGTACTCGAAGCCTGGGGCATTGACCTGGTTGCCGCTCCCGTCACCCTCGTTCCCGCAACCGTAGAGACCTACAAGAACGACTCCTCCATCACCGATATCGGCACCCACCGCGAGCCCAACCTGGAGCTGCTAGCTGCCGAAGAACCTGACCTTATTGTCAACGGCCAGCGCTTCTCACAGCACTACGATGCCATCAAGGAACTGAATCCCCAGGCCGCCATCCTGGAACTCGAACCTCGTGAAGGTGAGCCTCTAGATGCTGAACTCAAGCGCCAGGTCACCGTACTAGGTGAGGTCTTTGGTAAGCAGGCCGAAGCTGATCAGCTGATTGCTGACTTCGATGCGGCCCTGGCCCGCGCTAAGGCTGCCTACGACGGCGAATCCACCGTCATGGCCGTCAACGTCTCCGGCGGCGAAATCGGCTACATCGCACCCTCTATCGGCCGCACCTATGGCCCCATCTTTGATCTACTGGGTCTCAAGCCCGCCCTAGAGGTTGAAGGCTCATCAGATAACCACCAGGGTGACGATATCTCCGTAGAAGCTATTGCCGAAGCGAACCCCGATTGGTTGCTGGTTCTTGACCGTGACGCCGGTACCAGTAGCGACGAAGGTTCACCGGCTGCAGCTGACGTCATTGCCGGTAGCTCAGCACTGGCAAACGTCACCGCAATCACCAAGGAGCAGATTGCTTACGCGCCGGCTGATACCTACACCAACGAATCCATCATCACCTACACCGAGATTCTCAACGATCTTGCCGATAAGTTCGAAGCCGCTAAGTAACCTACCGGCTCAGACCCTATAACCAATGAAAAAGGAGTCATCCTGCCTCTGGGGCAGGGTGACTCCTTGAGGGCTTTTATGACGACTACAGAAATACCCCGAACAAGCCGTACTAGAACCTCAGTGTTCAGCGGTAAGTTCCTGCTTGCCAGCCTAGGAATTACCGCCTTGCTTGTGGTTTCACTGTTCACGGGGGAGTATGACATCTTCAACCAGCCGGACGGTGCTGCAATGTTTGCCATAACCCGCATACCCCGCACTGTCGCCCTGGTGCTTGCCGGGGCAGCTATGGCTATGTGCGGTCTGGTCATGCAGATGCTGACCCAGAACAAGTTCGTGGAACCAACCACGACCGGTACCACCGAATGGGCTAGTCTGGGTCTGCTCTTTATGCTCTATTTCTTCCCCGCGGCGAACCTCTTGCAGCAGATGACGGCGGCTATCGTTTTTGCTTTTATCGGCTCAATGGTCTTCTTCCTCTTCCTGCGCCGGGTATCTCTCAGGTCTTCCCTCATTGTGCCGATTGTGGGCATGATGCTGGGTGCTGTTGTTTCTGCCTTTACCACCTTCTTTGCCCTTCAGGCCAACCTGCTGCAGAACCTGGGTGTGTGGTTTGCCGGCAGTTTTACGTCTGTCATTAAGGGGCAGTACGAGGTGCTCTGGCTGGTGCTTCTGGTAGTTGCTGTTATCTTCTGGTATGCCGATCGGCTGACTGTTGCCGGTCTGGGACAGGAATTTGCAACCAATGTGGGCCTAAACTACGCCCAGATCATGCTGGTGGGTACCGCCCTCATCGCGGTTGCAACAGGTGTGGTGACCGTGGTGGTAGGAGCTTTACCATTTCTAGGACTGATTGTTCCTAACATCGTCAGTATGTTCCGCGGCGATGATCTTCGCTCTAACCTACCCTGGGTAGCCCTCACCGGTATCGGTGTTGTGACCGTCTGCGACCTGATTGGCCGCACCATCATTGCCCCCTTCGAAATCCCGGTTTCGGTCATTTTGGGCATTGTTGGAGCTCTCGTATTTATTGGTCTGATTGTGAAGGGGCGCCCTCGTGTACCAGCAGGCAAGTAAGGAAAGCCGGGTGGGGGCGTCCGCTCTACCCGAGATGACCACAGGCGCGGACGCCCGCCCCGCCTCCCGCAGGGCAGGCACCTCCCGTAGCGCTGGGGCTTTCAAGACCCCGTCCGCTGCCCGCACCTACTGGGTGCTCCTGGCAGCGCTCACCGCTGCAGCTGCGCTGGCAGCCTTTGGGCTCTTGGCCTACGCCAACCCCTTTGAGACCGGCACCCCCAAGTGGTGGCTCATTGCTGAGCGCCGCTCCAACGCCCTGATTGCGATGGCTGTAGCGGCTGTCTGCCAGGCTGTAGCAACGGTGGCTTTTCAGACGGTGACCAACAACCGCATCATCACCCCCGGTATTCTGGGCTTTCAGGCCCTCTACGCCGCGATTCACACGGCAACCATCTATTTCGCCGGGGCAGCCGGGCTGATTGCTGCCCGCACCCTCGACACCTTTATTTTCCAGCTGGTCATGATGGTGGCCCTGAGCCTCTTGCTCTACTCCTGGCTGCTGACCGGCAAACGGGCCAACATGCACGTCATGCTCCTGGTCGGTGTGGTACTGGGTGGGGGACTGGGGTCAGTCTCAACCTTCATGCAGCGCATGCTGACCCCCAGCGAGTTTGATATCCTGACCGCCCGCCTCTTCGCCTCGGTCAACAACGCCGACCCCGCCTACTACCCGGTAGCCCTGCCACTAGTCGTCCTGAGCGTCGCGGTGCTCTACGCAAAGTCCCGCACCCTCAACGCCCTCTCCCTGGGCGCACCCGCGGCTACCAACCTGGGAATCAACCACCGCCGCGAATCCATTATCGTGCTGGTGATCGTCGCTATCATGATGGCGGTCTCCACCGCCCTGGTCGGCCCGCTGACCTTCCTCGGCTTTTTGGTGGCAACCCTTACCTACCAGTTCGCCGATACCTACGACCACCGCTACCTCTTCCCCATGGCAACCGTGCTCTCCTTTGCCATTCTGGCGGTCTCCTACTTCATCATGAACCACATCTTCTCAGCCCAGGGAGTCGTTGGCATTATCATCGAACTGATCGGTGGCCTGATCTTCCTGATCGTTATCCTCCGAAAGGGCAAACTATGATCACCCTGAACCAGGTCGCCAAAAGCTACTCCGGTGAAACCAACATCGGCCCGGTTGACGTAGAGCTACCGTCTGGAGGTATCACAGCCCTGGTGGGCCCCAACGGTGCGGGAAAATCGACTCTGCTGACCATGGTCGGCCGCCTGCTGGATATCGATTCTGGCACCATCGAGATTGGCGGTCTCAACGTTGCCACCACAAAGTCCAAGGATCTGGCTAAAGTAGTTTCGATCCTGCGCCAGGAAAACCACTTCGTCACCAAACTCACCGTGCGCCAGCTGGTGGGCTTCGGGCGCTTCCCCTACACCGGGGGCCGACTCACCGCTGAAGACGAAGAAATTATTTCCCGTTACATCGACTTCCTCAACCTCACCACCCTCGAAAACCGCTACCTCGATGAACTCTCAGGTGGCCAGCGGCAGCGGGCCTACGTAGCCATGGTGCTCTGCCAGGAAACCGACTACGTACTTCTTGATGAGCCCCTCAATAACCTCGATATTTCCCACTCCGTGCAGATGATGCAGCACCTGCACAACGCCGCCCGCACCCTGGGTCGCACCATCATCGTGGTGCTGCACGACATCAATTTCGCCGCCCGCTACGCCGACTACATCTGCGCTATCAAGGACGGCAAACTAGCCCGCTTCGGAACCGTTGCAGAGATCATGCAAGATGACCTGCTCACCGATATCTTCAACACCCCCATCCAGGTGATCCAGGGCCCCAACGGCCCCATCGCCTGCTACCACTAGGCACCGTGCCCGCTCGCTCTTGCTCACAGCGTAGCGGGCACATGCCAACAGCGAACTGAAGGGCAAAAGGCAATTTTTGGAGCCCCAAAAGCGATAACCTAAGTGTCAAGCAAATCTTTGGCACCGGCGTCCGCGCGGGTGCTGCAACCGACACAAGGAGCGGAACACATGTCCTTCACCCCTGAAGCACACCAGGCCCCCGCCATGGAAACCCCCATGGGCGGCCAGGACGACTACGTCTACAACCGCCTGCTCAAGGAACGCATCATCTGGCTGGGCTCCGAGGTGCGCGACTCCAACGCCAACCGTATCTGCTCCCAGCTCCTGCTGCTCTCAGCTGAAGACCCCGAGGCAGATATCTACCTCTACATCAACTCACCCGGCGGCTCCGTCACCGCGGGCATGGCAATCTACGACACCATGCAGCTGATCCCCAACGACGTTGTCACCGTGGTCACCGGTATGGCAGCTTCCATGGGCCAGTTCCTGCTCACCGCAGGCGCCCCCGGTAAGCGCTACGCCACCCCCAACGCTCGCATCCTCATGCACCAGCCCTCCGGTGGCATCGGTGGCACCGCCTCCGACATCCGCACTCAGGCCCAGCTGATTCTCGACATGAAGAAGCGCCTGAGCGAAATCACCGCAGAGCGCACCGGCCAGACAGTTGAAACCATCCTGCGCGATAACGACCGCGACAACTGGTTCACCGCCGAAGAAGGCCTGGCCTACGGCTTCTTCGACAAGATTCTCGACAAGATCGGCCCGGCCACCAGTGCCACCGACAAGTAAACCGGCACAGAACTTTTTACAGGAGAAACGAATGATTCACCTTCCTTCATCAACCGCACCTGCCGGTATGCCCACCGACCGCTACGTGCTCCCCAACTTCGAAGAGCGCACCCCCTACGGCTACAAGCGCCAGGATCCCTACGCCAAGCTCTTTGAAGACCGCATCATCTTCCTGGGCGTGCAGGTCGACGACGCCTCAGCCGACGACATCATGGCCCAGCTGCTGGTGCTTGAGTCCCAGGACCCCGACCGCGACATCACCCTCTACATCAATTCACCCGGTGGCTCCTTCACCGCGATGACTGCTATCTACGACACCATGCAGTACATCCGCCCCGAAATTCAGACCGTCTGCCTGGGCCAGGCTGCCTCAGCTGCCGCCGTCCTTCTGGCAGCCGGTACCCCCGGTAAGCGCCTTGCCCTGCCCAACGCCCGCGTGCTGATTCACCAGCCCGCCCTCTCGGGTCAGCAGGGTGGCCAGGCTTCTGATATCGAGATCCACGCCAACGAGGTTATGCGTATGCGCGAGTGGACCGCCCAGACCCTGGCCCTGCACTCCGGCAAGACCTTTGAAGAGGTCGATAAGTCCATCGAGCGTGATAACATCCTTACCGCTAAGGGCGCTCTTGAGTACGGCATCGTTGACCAGGTGCTTGAATCCCGTAAGGCCGTCAAGCCCTCCTTCAACACCGCCGAGAAGCACGACTAAGCACTGCTCACGTTTAGACTCGGTGCGGACGCCGCCTCCCACCCCACCTGCCCCAAGGCAGGGAAGGGCAGGGGCGGCGTCCTTCTGTCTGCCAAGCGGTAGAGAAGGAATAGCCCGCCCGGTTCAACTGTTAAGTCATAAAGACGTAACCTTGCTTGAACCGTCACATGTTGGGCTAGGCAGGTTTTCACGGTAGATTAGGTAGAGGAACCCAAGGAAAGGTAGGGTCTATGGCTCGCCTAGGCGATAGCACCACTCTTCCCAAATGCTCATTTTGTGGGAAGAACCAGCGACAGGTTCGTAAACTGATCGCCGGCCCCAACATTTACATCTGCGATGAATGCATTGAACTGTGCAACGAGATTCTCGAAGAAGAGCTCGCCGATGTGAAAGATTTGGGTGCCGTTGAAGAGCTTCCCACCCCGCGTGAAATCTTTGACCACTTGCAGGAGTACGTGATCGGCCAGGAGGCTGCCAAGCGTGCTCTATCTGTTGCTGTTTACAACCACTACAAGCGTATTCGGGCCCAGCAGAGCCCTGCCTTTGAGGCCAAGGAGCTTTTGGCGACCGAGGGCGAAGACGTAGAGATTGCTAAGTCTAATATTCTCTTGGTTGGCCCCACCGGCTCGGGTAAGACCTACCTGGCTCAGACTCTGGCTAAGAAACTCAACGTACCTTTTGCCGTTGCCGACGCCACCAGCCTAACCGAGGCCGGCTACGTGGGCGAGGACGTTGAAAACATCCTGCTCAAGCTCATCCAGGCTGCTGACGGTGATATTGAAAAGGCCCAGCGCGGCATTATCTATATCGACGAAATCGATAAGATTTCCCGCAAGGCCGACAACCCCTCCATCACCCGGGACGTATCGGGTGAGGGTGTGCAGCAGGCCCTGCTCAAGATTCTTGAGGGCACCGAGGCAGCTGTGCCCCCGCAGGGCGGGCGGAAGCACCCCCAGCAGGACTTCCTCAAGATTAATACCGCCAATATCCTCTTCATCGTCGCCGGTGCTTTTGCCGGTATCGAAGAGATTGTGGGCGGGCGAGTGGGCCGCAAGGGCATCGGCTTTGGCGCATCTATTGACCAGGCCGCTAAAGAGAGCGATATTCTCACCAAGCTCATGCCTGAAGACCTGCTGAAGTTTGGTCTGATTCCCGAGTTTATTGGGCGTCTGCCCGTGCTGGCGACCCTGGGTAAACTTACCGAATCTGACTTAAAGCGGATTCTGACCGAGCCTAAGAATGCCCTGGTTAAGCAGTACAAGCGCATGTTTGCCCTCGACGGGGTAGAACTCATTTTTGAGGACGCCGCCGTGGCAGCGATTGCCCGTCAGGCAGTTGAGCGTGACACCGGTGCCCGTGGCTTACGCTCCATCATGGAATCGATTCTGCAGCCGGTCATGTTCGATGTACCTAGCCGCACTGACGTGACTACAGTGATTATTGATGAGGCTGTAGTAGCGGGGGAGAAGGACCCGATTCTGGTGCTGGAAGCCCCCGAGAAAAAATCTGCCTAAAACGTTCCCGCTGTCGGTGCTTGTACATGCCGGCAGCGGGCTCTTCTATGTCACCCCTAACTGAAAGGTAACCCCGTGGCTGAAAATACTGTTGATTTCTGGTTTGACCCTACCTGCCCCTGGTGCTGGATGACTTCCCGCTGGATTAAGGAAGTGGAGACCCAGCGCGACGTTGCTGTCACCTGGCACCCCTTCTCCCTGGCCGTCCTGAACGAGGGACGCGACCTTGACCCTGACTACCGCGAGCATATCGATAACACCTGGGGTCCGGCCCGTGTTGCCACCGCTGTGGCAGAGCAGTACGGCCAAGAGAAGCTGGACGAGCTCTACACCGCTTTGGGCGAGCAGATCCACCACCAGAAGAATAAGGAGGGCACCTACTTCGAGAAGGCTATCGAGGCTGCCCTGGCTGAGGTGGGCCTACCTGCTGAGCTTGCCCAGGTTGCCTTTACCGAAGAGTACGATGAGCAGATGCGCGCCTCCACCCGTGCTGGCCTGGACTCAGCCGGTGGCGACGATATCGGCGTGCCCCTGATGAGCATCAACGGAGTGACCTTCTTTGGCCCCGTGATGTCACCGGCTCCCACCGGTGAAGAAGCCGCCAAGGTCTTCGACGGCGCGGTAGCCCTAGCCTCTTACCCCGGCTTCTTTGAAATCAAGCGCCCCCGCAACGTCGGCCCGATTTTCAACACCGAAAAGTAGTAGCGAGGGGTGCTTTATACCCCTGTTACTGAATACACGAAAGGCCCGGTTCCAGAAGCTCTGGAACCGGGCCTTATCGTATGATGCAGCTATACCGGGGTATGCATGCCCAATAACATTAGCTTTCTTCTTCGGTAATCAGCACAACGTCAGTGACCGCCAGCTCGCCCTCTGCTTCGGTGAGAGTGAGGTCGCGGGCGTTGCCTGCTGCCTTGAGGTCGCCAAGACCGCCGCGGATGCGGGTAAGGTCGTCCGCTGAACCGGTGATGGTTGCGGTTTCAACCTCGGTACGCTGCTTGACCTGGGCTTCTGACTTGGCCTTACGCAGACCGCCCAGGGCAGCTGCGACGGTGGGCAGGACGGCGGGGTCGGCGTCCGCTACGGCGGCTGCGAAGCCCTCGGTGGTGGGCCAGGGGGCGCGATGTACTGAGCCTGCTCGCCACCAGGACCAGATTTCGTCGGTGACGAAGGGCAGGAAGGGGGCGAAAAGGCGCAGCATAGCATCGAGGGTGGTAGCCAGAGCGGCCAGGACGGAGGCCTGTTCTGCTTCGCCGACGTTGCCGTAGGCACGGTCCTTGATGAGTTCTACGAAGTCGTCGGTGAAGTGCCAGAAGAAGGTCTCTGAGATCTGCAGGGCACGGGCGTACTCGTAGTTCTCAAAAGCAGCGGTGGCTTCGTCAACGAGGGCAGCGAGACGGGCCAGCAGGGAGCGGTCCAGCTCGTTGGTCAGGACGCCCGCGGCAGCCTGGTCGGTGATGACCGAGTTGGCGGTGGCGCCCAGGCCGAGCACGAACTTGGAGGCGTTCAGCAGCTTGATGGCCAGGCGGCGGCCGATCTTCATCTGGGCCTCGTCGTAGGCGGTATCGGCACCGAGCTTGGCGCTGGCAGCCCAGTAGCGAACGGCGTCCGAACCGTACTTTTCCAGAACTTCGTTGGGGACCACGACGTTGCCCTTAGACTTGGACATCTTCTTGCGGTCCGGGTCCAGGATCCAGCCGGAAAGGGCGGTGTCGGTCCAGGGGACGGAGTTCTCCAGGGAGTTGGAGCGAACCACGGTGGAGAAGAGCCAGGTGCGGATGATGTCGTGGCCCTGGGGGCGCAGGTCCATGGGGAAGGTGACCTTGTGCAGGTTCTCGTCCACGGCCCAGCCGGTGGCAATCTGCGGGGTCAGGGATGAGGTGGCCCAGGTGTCGAGGACGTCGGGGTCGGCGATGAAGCCGCCGGGCACGCCGCGCTGGTCTTCGGTGTAGCCGGGGGCGGCGTCCGAAGCGGGGTCGACCGGGAGCATCTCTTCACTGGGGATGATGGGCTCGTCGTAGTTAGGTTCGCCGTCGGCATCGAGCTTGTACCAGATGGGGAAGGGCACGCCGAAGAAGCGCTGGCGGGAAATGAGCCAGTCACCGTTGAGGCCTTCAACCCAGTTCTCGTAGCGGGAGCGCATGAAGGCGGGGTGCCAGGTGATTTCACGTCCGCGCTCTACCAGGGCCTCACGACGGTAGGCATCGCGGCCACCGTTGCGGATATACCACTGGCGGGAGGCCACGATTTCAAGAGGCTTATCGCCCTTTTCGTAGAACTTAACCGGGTGGGTGATGGGCTTGGGGTCGCCATCCATTTCACCGGCTTCAACCAGCATCTCAACGACGGTCTTCTGGGCGGTGAACACGGTGGCACCTGCCATGCGCTCGTAGCGCTCGCGGCCCTCGGCGGAGGTAATCCACTCGGGGGTGTCGGTGGCGAAGCGGCCGTCGCGGCCAATCAAGGCACGGGTGGGCAGCTGGAGCTCGCGCCACCAGGTGACGTCGGTGGTGTCGCCGAAGGTACAAATCATGGCGATACCGGCGCCCTTGTCGGGCTGGGCCAGGGGGTGGGCCTTGATCTCGACCTCAACGCCAAAGAGGGGAGAGGTGACCTTGGTGCCGAAGAGGGGCTTGTAGCGCTCATCGTCGGGGTGGGCGACCAGGGCAACACAGGAGGGCAGCAGCTCGGGGCGGGTGGTCTCGATCCAGACCTTCTCGCCGTTCTCGCGGTGGAAGGAGATGCGGTGGTAGGCGCCGGGGCGTTCCTTGTCTTCCAGTTCTGCCTGGGCCACCGCGGTGCGGAAGGTGACATCCCACATGGTGGGGGCCTCTGCCATGTAGGCATCGCCGCTGGCCAGGTCGTTGAGGAAGGCCAGCTGGGAGACCTTGCGGGAGTGGGCGTCGATGGTGCGGTAGGTGTGGGACCAGTCGACGGACAGACCCAGGGTGGTGAAGAGCTCTTCGAAGACCTTTTCGTCCTCTACCGCCAGGATCTCGCACAGCTCGATGAAGTTCTGGCGGGAGATACGGGGCCAGTCGCGCTGGTTCTTGGCAGGCTTTTCGGGAGCCTTGAAATCGGGGTCGTAGGGGATAGCGGGGTCGCAGAGTACGCCATAGTAGTTCTGCACGCGACGCTCGGTGGGTAGGCCGTTGTCGTCCCACCCCAGGGGGTAGAAGACGTTCTTGCCCTTCATGCGCTGGTACCGGGCAATCACGTCGGTCTGGGTGTAGGAGAACATGTGACCTACGTGCAGGGAGCCGGACGCTGTGGGCGGCGGGGTGTCGATGGAGTAGACCTGCTCGCGGGTGGTATTCGGGTCGAAAGCGTAGGTCTTATTGGCGGCCCAGTTCTCGGTGAACTTCTTTTCGAGGCCTTCGAGGCCGGGCTTCGCGGGGACGGTAATTTCTACGGTGTTTTCTGCGGGCGTGTCTGTGCCCTGGTTGATTTCAGCCATGGTGCCTATTCTCTCACGAATAAAAATATGTTGCAGGTTAGGCTAGTGCTATGACTACTTCATCACTTCCCGCAAACCCTTTTGCCCCCGATGTCCAGGCCGGTAAGATCGCCGTGGTGACCGGTGCCTCTTCCGGTATCGGCCGGGCTACCGCTGAACTTATGGCCGCTACCGGCTGGACGGTCTACGCTGTGGCCCGCCGCGCCGAGCGCCTCGAAGAACTTGCCTCGCGCACTTCGGTGCGCCCGGTCGTCCTCGATATTACGGACGCCGACGCGGTATCTGCCCGCGCCCAGGAGATTCTGGGGGAAACCGGCGGCCGTCTTGACGCCCTGGTCAATATTTCCGGCGGTGCTATCGGGGCTGATTCTGTAGCTAACGCTGACCCCGCTGGCTGGTCGGCCATGTTCGAGCTCAACGTGATTGGCACCCTCAATATGGTCAAGGCCTTCCTACCAGCCCTGCGCGAGAACGGCCAGGGCACCGTGCTCAACCTGACCTCAACCGCAGCCGAAGCCGGCTACGAAGGGGGAGCGGGCTACAACGCCGCCAAGTTCGGGGAGCGGGCCCTGACCGAGACCCTGCGTCTCGAAGAGGCGGAACACAATGTGCGCGTGATTGAGGTACGCCCCGGCATGGTGCACACCGAAGAGTTCTCCCGCAACCGCCTGGGGTCGGACGAGGCTGCGGCTAAGGTCTACGCGGGCGTTGAGAAGCCCCTGCTGGCTGAGGACGTCGCCCAGACCGTCACCTTTGCCGTGAACATCCCCCAGCACATCAACCTGGACCACATCACCATGCGCCCGGTCGCCCAGGCTGCCCAGTACAAGGTGATTCGCCGGCCCGCAGCCTCCTAGCCGGAGCGGCCAGAGCGGCCAGAGGGCGGGGTGAGCCCGCGTCATCTTCTTGAAAGCGACTTGCCAGCATGCTTAGTATGAGAAGAGGGAGCCCACTACGGTAACCAACCATCAATCAAAGGAGATGATGACCGTGAAGCGCAACCCCCGCACCCGCCCCGCCCTCACCGACCGGCCCGCCTGCTGGCGTCCTGCCCTCGGAACACTGGTCCTTGCGCCCCTCCTGGCCGCCTGCGCCGGTGGTGCTGAAGCTCCAGCGCAGGCACCGGCTCAAACCTCTGCCCCCGTTTCTGCCTCTGCGTCCGCACCAGCAAGCACTTCTACGCCCTCAAGCTCCCCGGTAGCCTCCACATCTGAGGCTCTTAAAGACACCTGCCTAGACCGCTGCACCCACTACGAAACCATTGAAGCCACCCACCCTGCCCTTGGGCCGGTAGAGATCCGTACCTACGGTTGGGATATGAACCCGGGGTCAGCCCCCTCTCAGATGCAACTGGCCTACGCCGTATATCAGGACGGCCAGCCCATCGGCTTCTACGAGGGCCTGGGCAATGCCTACGCCTTCATCGCTACGCACACCGTGATGGGCAACATGATCTGGAATCTTGAGAACGGCACCAATATTGACCGCTACGGAAACATCTATCTAGCAACGGATAGGTCCGTGGTCGTCCTAGCACCCACCGATACCGGGTACAGTCAGGAGGGCACCCTGCCGTCCGCGCCGGTAGAGAAACCCAGGTTCGAAATTCAGCCCTTCTTCGACGAGGCCGGCGAGCCCGCAGCCGGCCTGCACCTCGATGCGGACGGGGAAGCCTACCTTGTTCTGGGGAAGGACGACAGCGGAGAAGTGCGGCAGGTCAGCATTACCGGGCCGCTAGGGGAGGAAGGGTCGACCGTTTACACCGGTTGCACCAGCACTGAGCCCCGCTGTGGTTTCATTGTTGGCCGCTAGGTTGTGATTGTGAGGCTGTTGGCCAAATTGTTCCCTTCGTTGGGGTCGGGGCTCGTCTTGTGTCGAATTAAGACGCGACCCAACCCCTTTTGTTGAAAATTAAGAGCGCGAGAGTAAAGTGAAAATAGTCAATAAATGAACTAAATAAGGGGTTTGAGATGACCACAGCAATCATTGGAACAGGGCGCATTGGCTCACAGGTCGCCCTCCGCCTGGCTCGCGGGGGAGAAGAGATACTGGTTGCAGCATCAGATCTCGAATCGGCTCAGAAATCAGCTCAAGAACTGGGGCTAGGTATTCGGGCTGGTACCGTCGAGCAGGTCATTGACGAGGCAGACACAGTTGTCTTCGCTACGATGTTCCCCGTTACTCAGCAGTTGCTACAGGAACACTCTTCACAGTTGGTGGACAAGGTTGTTGTTGATCCATCCAACAACTTCCGGGTTGCTGATGATGGCCGGGCGGTTTCCGCCAACCCAGAAGGGTCCTCAGCTGGCCAGCAGAACGCTGCCCTTCTTCCTGAGGGCGCTCATTTCGTCAAAGCACTGGGAACCATGAGTGCGGCTAATCTGGGCAAAGAAACTACCGGTAGCGGCGAAAAGGTGGCTCAACTTTTTGCAACGGACGACCCTGTAGCGCAAGAGCGCATTACCCACCTATTGCGTCTGGGTGGCTGGGAGCCCGTCAAGGCTGGCGGCTTGGACATTGCTTCCAGAATTGAGGTCGGTGGTGCCTGGCACGACCGCGGTGGACTTGGCGGACGGATTCTCAGCAAGGAGGAAGCGGAGAAACTGGTCAGCCAACCCCTTGCTGAGGAATCAGCACGATAAAAGCGGGAGAAGCGCACCTGCCAGTCGATCGATTGTGCTGTACAGTGGGTGGGGTCAGCCCCACCCACTGTGCTGTATGAGCAGCAGACTGGAGCCCCATGATTCACCTGGTCGCCACCTCCCACGGAACCGATAACCCCCAGGGCCGCGAAGCCGTCAACCTCATCCGCGAGCAGCTCACTGCCCTGGTCGAGGCCCAGGCCCCAGGAACCTACACCGTGCACGAAGCCTACGTTGATGTGCAAGAACCCGCCCTGCCGCAGGTGCTGCAGGCCCTACCGTCCGGGGCAACCGTCGTCCTGGTGCCCCTGCTACTCTCACCGGGCTACCACACCGAACACGATATGAGGCAGGCAGCAGCAGGCGCTAGCCACCTGACCACCGCAGTAGCCCGCGCCCTCGGCCCTTCCGCAGCCCTGGCTAAGCTGCAACGCCAGCGCCTCGAAGAGGCAGGCTGGGACGGCTACGACGATATTGCGCTTGCAGCAGCCGGTTCCTCCAGGGCGGACGGCCGTGAAGCGGTGCTCTATCAGGCAGAAGTTTTCAGCACCCTGCTCAGCCGGCAGGTGCCCTACGGTTTTGTTGCCGACATTGAACCCACTATCGAACAGGCCTGGGAGAGCAACCAGGCCGAATACATCTCAACCTACCTGCTGGCCCGCGGCTACTTCCACAGCAAACTCACCAAGGCTTACCAGGGCACAGAAAAGGCGGTCGTCGCCGAGCCGCTGGTGCTTCCCGGTGACGCCGCCTCTGCTGCGGTTGTCGCTTCGGTTGCCCTAGAGAGGGCCACCGAAGCCTTAGCTGCTCTTAGCGCTTAACCGCTACAGCCTCAAAGGTCTCAGCAGGTTCAACGTAGGCCTGCTGGGACTCAATCAGCTGAAGTTCACGCTGGCCCGAGGCCAGGGTGTTCTTCAGCAGTTCGTAGACGCTGGCAGTGGTGAGTTCCAGGGCCTCCTTTAGGCCCTTACCCGATGCGAAGTGAGAGGCAAACAGGGCCTGGGTAACGTCGCCTGAGCCGTTGGCCTTCATAGGCAGACGCGGGGTAGTAATCAGCCAGGCCTCGTCGCCCGAAACAGCCAGCATCTGGATTGAATCCTCGGGAGTTTCGGGGGTGTTCACGCTGGTCACCAGCACGGTCTGGGGGCCAATCTTCTGGGCTGCAGCCACAGACTCGAGAACCTCATCCAGGGTCTTGGGGTCGGTACCGGTTACAAAGCCCAGCTCAAACTGGTTGGGGGTGATGATGTCGGCGTGCTGAATGACGCGGTCGCGAATCAGCTCCTGCACCTCGGGGGAGACAAAGCAGCCACTGGTGGCATTGCCCAGCACCGGATCGCAGGAGTAGAGGACGTTCGGGTTGGCTGCGCGGGCCTTGGCAACGGCATCGAGGATGGCGTCGCCGATGGAAGAGCCACCCTGATAGCCGGAAATCACCAGGGCGGTATCGGTCAGACCGCCGCGTTCCTCGATGCCGGTGACAATTTCGCGGACGTCGTCGCCCGAAATTAGCGGCCCACGCCAAGCACCGTAGCCGGTGTGGTTCGAGAAGAGGACGGTGTTGACGGGCATGACCTCGTGGCCAAGACGCTGGAGGGGGAAAACGGCAGCTGAATTACCTACGTGGCCGTAAGCTACAGCGGACTGAATAGACAAAATACGCATAAACACCATTGTGGCACGCCCTGGGTCTACCTGCGGTACGCACGTTTCATTAGATGACAAGTAAGCCTGCAACCAGTGGCGCACAGTAGTGGGCTGCAAGGGCCTCAAGCAAACCTAGGGCCGTAAAAATTACCCCCGGTGAATACCTATGACGTAAAAATGTCGCCCCGTGACCTGGCCCCCGCAATAACTCGACCACCCCGCCCCCATAAGCCTAGACTTTCAAACAATTCGACCCTAAGAACTGTTATGAAAGGAGCGCTATGGAACCCTCACCCGTGAGCTTTAAAAACTTTGGTCTTGGCTCACCGGCCGCAGCGCTGGAAGATCCGGCTATCAGCCCGGAGGGCACGCCTGAGCCCGCCCAGCTCTCTGACGCCGAGAAAGAAGCCAACCGGCAACTCGTAGATCGCTATGCCGAAGCCCTCTACGATGCAAGTGCCGAAGAAATCCTGACCTGGGCCCACGAACACGTGACGGGCAAGCTGGTGGTAACCCTCTCCATGGAAAACACGGTGCTCGCCGAACTGGCTAGCCGCTACCTGCCTGACTCCGACTTCCTCTTTCTTGATACCGGCTACCACTTTCCCGAGACCCTTGACGTGGCCCAGCAGGTAGAGGAACGCTACCCCCAGAACCTGGTCAGAGCCAAGCCCCTGCTCACCGTGGGCCAGCAGGACGCCCGCTACGGCATCAACCTCTACGGCACCGATCCCGCAGCCTGCTGCCGCATGCGCAAGGTCGAGCCCCTGGCAGCGTCCATGGCCCCCTACACCGGCTGGATTACCGGCCTCCGCCGGGCAGATTCACCGCTTCGCGCCACCACCCCGGCACTGGACATAGACCCCAACGGCAGACTCAAGATCTCACCCCTGGTTACCTGGAGCCTTGAAGATACCGACCGGTACATCGAGGATAAGAACCTCATAGTTCACCCCCTGACCAAGGCAGGCTACCCCTCAATCGGCTGCGCCCCCTGCACCGCCAAGGTTGAAGCCGGCCAGGACCCCCGCAGCGGACGCTGGGCAGGGTTCACCAAGACAGAATGCGGACTACACACATGAGCACCACAACAACAGAAACCCTTTCACCCCACCTCAAAGACCTAGAAAACGAGTCAATCCACATCCTGCGCGAAGTAGCCGGGCAATTCGACAAGGTCGCCCTGCTCTTCTCAGGCGGTAAAGACTCCGTTGTCGTCTACGAACTAGCCCGCCGTGCCTTTGCCCCTGCCCCGGTTCCTTTCGAGCTGCTTCACGTTGATACCGGCCACAACTTCCCTGAAGTTATCGACTTCCGCGACCGCCTGGTGGAGCGCACCGGCGCCCGCCTGCGCGTGGCCAAAGTCCAGGACTGGATCGACCGGGGAGAACTCCAGGAGCGCCCCGACGGCACCCGCAACCCCCTGCAGACCGTCCCCCTGGTCGAAACCATCGAAGAACAAGGCTACGACGCGGTGCTCGGTGGCGCTCGCCGCGATGAGGAACGAGCCCGCGCCAAAGAGCGCATCTTCTCGGTACGCGACGCCTTCGGCGGCTGGGACCCCCGCCGCCAGCGCCCCGAGCTGTGGAACCTTTACAACGGAGGCCACCTGCCCGGCGAGAACATCCGCGTCTTCCCCATCTCCAACTGGACCGAAGCCGACATCTGGGAATACATCGGAGCCCGCGCAATCGAGCTTCCCCCCATCTACTTCTCCCACGAGCGCGAAGTCTTCAACCGCGACGGTATGTGGCTGACCGCAGGGGAGTGGGGTGGACCCACCGAGGGCGAACCCCTTGAAACCCGCCGGGTACGCTACCGTACCGTCGGCGATATGAGTTGCACCGGCGCCGTCCTGTCTGAAGCCAGCACAGTACAGGACATCATCACCGAAATCTCCACCTCAACCCTGACCGAACGCGGCGCAACCCGCGCGGACGACCGCCTGAGCGAATCCGCCATGGAAGACCGTAAGAAGGAAGGTTATTTCTAAAATGACCCTGCTCACCCACCCCACCGATATCGAGACAGCAAGCGGGGCACCGGCGTCCGCCCAGCTCGCAACCCGTCAGACCCTGCGCCTGTGCACCGCCGGAAGCGTCGACGACGGCAAATCAACCTTCGTGGGCCGTCTGCTCCACGACACTAAGAGCGTGCTGGCTGACCAACTTTCAGCGGTCGAGCGCACCAGCCGCGAGCGCGGCCACGACGGCCTGGACCTATCGCTCTTGGTTGATGGTCTGCGCGCAGAACGCGAACAGGGCATCACCATCGACGTGGCCTACCGCTATTTCTCAACCGCCGAGCGCACCTTCATTCTGGCTGATACCCCGGGCCACGTGCAGTACACTCGCAATACCGTGACCGGTGTTTCAACCTCCCAGGTTGTGGTGCTCTTAGTGGACGCCCGCCACGGCGTAGTGACCCAGACCCGCCGCGACCTGACGGTTGCAGCCCTGCTGGGCGTGCGCCAGGTAGTCCTGGCTGTGAACAAGATTGACCTGGTGGATTACTCCCAGGACGTCTTTGAGCAGATCCGCGAAGAGTTCACGGCTTTGGCGCAGGCTAAGGGCGTCGCTGAGGTAACCGTGATCCCTATTAGCGCCCTGAAGGGGGATAACGTGGTGGAACCTTCTGCCAACACCCCCTGGTACACCGGCCCGACCGTGCTGCGCTACCTCGAAACCGTCGACGTAGCTGAGCAGGAGTCAGACCTTGGCCTGCGCCTGCCCATCCAGTATGTAATTCGCCCCCAGGGTACCGACTACCGGGGCTACGCCGGGCGTATCACCGCCGGTCACCTGGCTGTGGGCGACACCGTGCACCTGGGGCAGGGGCGAACCAGCACCGTCACCCACATCGATACCGCAGATGGGGCAGCAACCACTGCCACCGTAGGAGACTCCATCGTGGTGCGCCTGGCAGACGATATCGACCTCTCCCGCGGTGACCTCATTGCCGGTGCCGACCGCCCCGAAGGTAGCAGGGAACTCACCGCCACCCTGGTAGGTCTAGCCGATACCCCGCTGCGTCCGGGTGCCAAGGTCAAGCTGCGCTACGGTACCTCCCTGGTGCGGGCCCGCCTCACCTCCATCGACTCCATCCTCGATATTGACACCAACCAAGAACACCCCGGCGAAGCAGTTGAACTCAACGACATCGCCACCGTCACCCTGCAACTGGCAGAAGACCTACCCGTCGAACCCTACAACGGGCGCGGACTGGTAGGCTCCCTGCTGCTGATCAACCAGGCAGACGGCAACACCCTAGCCGCGGGTCTCGTCCGCTAGCAGCCCTCACAGAACGAACACCACCATGAACAAACTACTACTCATCGCCCTGGGCGGTCTGCTCGCACAACTCGTTGACGGCAGCCTCGGCATGGGCTTCGGAGTCACCTCAACCACCCTGCTCCTCACCCTCGCCGTGATGAACCCGGCCAGCGCCTCAGCAGTTGTTCATGTGGCAGAACTCGGCACCACCCTCGCCTCGGGCGTCAGCCACTGGCGATTCAACAACATCGACTGGAAGGTCGTGCTGCGACTGGGCCTGCCGGGTGCGGTAGGGGCCTTTGCAGGAGCTACCCTGCTCTCCAACCTCTCCTTGGCTACCGCCAAGCCGGTCATGGCAACTATCTTGACCCTCATCGGCATCAACCTGGTACTCCGCTTCTCCACCGGCCGCCGCGCCGCCCGCGGCACCGGCGCTCCCGCCAACCCCCGCACCCTCGGCTTCCTCGGGCTCTTCGGCGGATTCGTGGACGCCGCCGGTGGGGGAGGCTGGGGCCCGGTCACCAGCTCCACCCTCATGACCATCGGCAAAACCGAACCCCGCCGCATCGTGGGCACGGTCAACACCGCCGAATTCCTGGTCACCCTGGCCGCCAGTCTGGGCTTTATCCTGGGAATGTGGCAGGACCTCACCGAGCACCTGCTCGCCGTCCTTGCCCTACTGGCCGGTGGCGTCCTCGCTGCTCCCGTCGCAGCCTGGCTGGTCACCCGCATCAACCCCACCGCCCTCGGCGGGTTCGTGGGCACCTGCCTGGTCGTCACCCACCTGCCCTACCTCACCGGCCTCGTACCGGCCCTGGCCCCCTACAGCCTGCCGCTCACCCTGGGAGCAGCCCTGACCGGGCTGGCCCTGAGCACCCGAGGAGTGCTGCGGAGCCGGAACCTCACCCTCAGCCGCCCCACCGGCTACAGTGAAACTATCGCATCTTCACATCACACTCTCGCCACCAGCACCACACGCACGAAAGACTAAACCTATGGCTAAGACCCTCACCGCCCGCCCCGACCAGGCAGCCGCACCGGCCCGCCGTAAACCCGTCTCAAAGAAGCCCAACGGCCAGTGGAAAATCGACGGCAAAAGCCCGCTCAACGCCAACGAAGAATTCAAGCTGGCAGATGATGGCCTGCACGTACGCGAACGGATTATCGACACCTACTCCAAGGAAGGGTTTGATTCCATCGACTCGGACGACCTACACGGCCGCTTCCGCTGGTGGGGTCTTTACACCCAGCGCAAGCAGGGCATTGACGGCGGCCGTACCGCAACCCTGAGCCCCGGAGAACTCGAAGACAAGTACTTCATGCTGCGTGTGCGCATCGACTCCGGCCAGCTCACCACCGAGCAGACCCGCGTGATCGGTGAAATCTCCCGAGACTTTGCCCGCGACACCGCCGATGTGACCGACCGCCAGAACGTGCAGCTGCACTGGGTCCAGGTAGAAGACGTACCCGAAATCTGGCGCCGCCTGGCAGAGGTGGGGCTCGACACCACCGAGGCCTGTGGCGACGTAGGTCGCGTCATTCTGGGCTCACCCCTGGCAGGAATTGCCGCTGACGAACTCATCGACCCCACCCCGGTGATTCGTGAGATTAAAGAAAAGTATATCGGCGACCCCGCCTTCTCCAACCTGCCACGTAAGTTTAAGACCTGCTTCACCGGCCACCCCAGCCAGGACGTCGTGCACGAAATCAACGACGTCGCCTTCGTTGGTGTTAGCCACCCGGAACTGGGTGTCGGCTATGACCTGTGGGTCGGCGGCGGTCTCTCCACCAACCCCAAGCTTGCAGAGCGCCTGGGGGTCTTCGTCACCCAGGAGCAGGCCGTGGAGGTCTGGAAGGGCGTTATCTCCATCTTCCGCGACTACGGCTACCGCCGCCTGCGCAACAAGGCCCGCCTCAAGTTCCTGGTTGCTGACTGGGGGGTAGAGAAATTCCGGCAGGTACTGGAAGAAGAATACCTGGGCTATGCCCTGCCCGACGGCCCCGCCCCCGAGACCCCCGCCGTCACCGGCGACCACGTGGGAGTACACGCGCAGAAGGACGGCAAGTTCTATATCGGCCTGACCCCCACCGTGGGGCGCATCAGCGGCAGCCAGCTCATTGACCTGGCCAACCTGGTTGAAAAGTACGGCTCTTCGCGTCTACGTACTACCCCCTACCAGAAGCTGGTTGTGCTCGATATCGAAGAAGATGATGTTGAACCCTTCATCACCGAAGCTGAGAAGCTGGGCTTCTACGCGCGTCCGTCCGTCTTCCGCCGCTCCACCATCGCCTGCACCGGCATCGAGTATTGCAAGCTGGCTATCGTTGCGACCAAGTCCACTGCCGCCCGCGTCATCGATAACCTCGAAGAACGCCTAGCTGATGTTGCTGACCAGCTCCCGCAGCGCCTGACCCTGCACATCAACGGCTGTCCCAACTCCTGCGCTCGTATTCAGACTGCCGATATTGGGCTCAAGGGGCAGATCATTACCACTGAGGACGGGCGCCAAGTACCCGGCTTCCAGGTCCACCTTGGCGGCGGGCTGGCTGACTACCAGAATGACGCAGCCGGCACCCTTGGGCGTACCGTGCGCGGGCTCAAAGTTGAAGCTGACCTGCTTGAGGACTACCTTGAGCGCCTGATTCGCACCTACCTTGCGGAGCGAGCGGACGCCTCCCAGACCTTTGCGCGCTGGGCACTGGAGGCAGACGAGCAGCAGCTAGTATAGGGCTGGCTTTTCGACGCGTCCGCCGGTTTTCCACTGTTGAGGCGTGGAAAACCGGCGGACGCGTCGAAGTTATGGGTACACCCCGGCGGACGCAAAAGCCCGCTTCAGTTTCTCCGCCAAGAACTGCGGCCGGTAGATAACCTCATGCCAGTTGGTTCGTACCACGTTGTAGCCTCTACCGCGGAGCCAGGCTTCACGCTCATTTTGCTGACCAAAAACCTGTTCACGGTTTGAACCCGCGTATTTGATGTTTCCGTCAAACTCTAAAATGATCATGCACTTAGGCCACATAAAATCAGGCCGGTAGCGCCGTCCGCCGCCCTCAACCCACACCTGCTGCTGGCAGGGCGGAAAGCCAAACTCGTCTAAGAAATAGACCACCAGACTTTCACCAGCAGATTCGGAAAGCGGATTGACTAGGTCAGCCAACCTCTGTAGGCGGTTACTGCCGCGGCCCTTAGCCTGACGTAAACACGTCAAGAGATCGGGGTAGAGAACCCCAGCCCGTAAGGAACTATCGGCCAGTACGAGTGCATGGCGTAGGTCGAGAACCCGGCAACAATCCACCACTGTCTGTAGGGCAGATGTTACGGGAATACCCGCAAGCTCTTGGGGCTTACTCGTAAGCCCGTGCACGGTGACGCCCGGTGAAGAATGAGCCCTAGAGTTCGGTGCTGCAACGTGGATACGTTCAGGAACAGTCAGCTGAGCAAAACCATAGAGAGCTGCAGCGCTCTGATGCGAGAAAACTGTTCGAGCACCCATACCTTTTGAATGGGCAACCAGCCGGGCCACATAGCGTTCACTCGGTAGGAGCGAAGACCAGCTCTGAGAGGGCACGTAGACCCCGCGACGTATTCTGACGATCTCGCCACGGGACACTTTTTGACGCACAGCATGACGGGTAAAACCGCGTAGCTCCAGATCTTGGGCTGTCTGAACCAGGGGGTGGATGTCGTGCAGGCTTTTCATGCATCTAGATTGCACCCTTGAGCACCTTTATCGCAGGCCTAAGGCCGAACCTGTGGATAACTGCGCCCTTTAGCGGGGATAGGCCTAACGTTTAAGGCGCCACAAAGACATAAACGCGTCATAGAAGTCAGCTGCTGTGGGGTCTGCACAACTTGTCCGGACCGCACTGGGGGCGCGTCCGTCCGGATTTCTAGCACCCTGCTAAACCTTCGACGCGTCCGCCGGTTTTCCACTGTTGAGGCGTGGAAAACCGGCGGACGCGTCGAAATGAAGAGGAAGGCACAACGAGAGCGCGGAAACAGACTCGGAATCGGGGCTAGGACGTCGGCCCCGGCCTGAAAAGTCGCTGTGGCAGCTGCTGCCTAGTGGGTCTCAAAAGCCCTTGCCATGATCTCTTCGCGGCGGGGGCCGGCCACCGCACACACCTCGCCCAGAGTAATCACAGCAGGCGGCTTCACATCGGCTAGCGTTTCAAGGCAGTCACCCAAGGTCGCGTACACTTCGCGCTGGTTGGGGCGGAAGCCGTCCTGCACCGCGATCAGGGGCAAGGACGCCGGCACCCCGCGCTCGCGCAGACCGGCAACGGTATGGGGGAGGGACTTGACGCCCATGAGGAGGGAGACCGTGCCGCCGTCCTTGAGCAGGCCCGCCAGCTGATCCAGCTCCGAGCCGCCTAGAGGCGCGTGCCCAGACACCACGGTAAACATGTGGGACACACCGCGCAGGGTAATCGGCACACCGGCCAGAGCGGGCAGCGCGATCGACGAGGTCACCCCCGAATACACCGTAACCGGTATGCCGGACTGCTCACAGACGTAGAGTTCCTCAGCACCGCGCCCGAAGACATAGGGGTCACCGCCCTTGAGGCGAGCCACGGTTCGACCGGCTAGGGCATGCTCTACCATGAGCCGGTCAATCTCCCGCTGCGGCACCCGGTGCTGGCCGGGAATCTTGCCCACATCGATGATGTCAGCCTTAGGTGCCCAGCGGGGCAGGTCTTGGTGGGGAGCAAGATGGTCAAGCAGGACGACGTCCGCCCGACTCAGTGCCTCAAGGGCATAGCGGGTCATGAGGCCGGGATCGCCGGGGCCAGCCCCAATCAAAAAGACCCTGCCGACCTGCTGGGGGGTCGGTTCGCTATCCACAAGAAGAACCGTGTGCAGCCCCCTGTTGCCCAGGGCGGCCTTGATCGCCTGCCGCCAGCTCCCAATCTCATCGGGCTGCTCGGCACAGATGACCACCACAGACGGGGCGATATCTTCTAGAACAGAGGGGAGTAGGTCAGCAGAGGAGACACTCATGACCTCAGCCGCCGCCTTATACTTGGGCGCAACCTGCCCCACCCGCTCTGATGCTCCGCAGAGCAGCACCGCGGCACTGGTGACATCAAGATTAGCGAACACGCCGTATCCTCTCCCTAGAAAACTCTTTACCCTTCATCCTCACACGGGTCGGGCAGCTTCACCCACTTGCGTGACCTCGCATGAACCGGAGTACCACAACCTTGTCACGCGAGGTCACACGGCGGCAGCTAGCCGGCGTGCACCGGCAAAATGGCCCCGGCAATCAAAACCTTCTCGCCGGCGTCCTCACCCTCAAGATCACCATCGGCCTCGGCTGCAGCGATTTCCGCTTCGGTGGCCGGGCGGATCTGGTCACGCTCCAGCACATACATGCGGTCACCCGCCGAATTGGCCTCAGGCTCATTCACAAAAGCCCTAAAGCGGCGCAGGCGTTTCTCGTCGCGCAGGGTTGCAGCCCACTCGTCCTCATAATGGTCAATGTGGTACTGCATATCGGCATCGAGCTGTTCACAGATGCCCAGCTTGTCGTCGATAATCACCTCGCGTAGGTGCTCGATAGCGTCGCCAAACTTTTCATCGAGGTCCTCAGCCCAGCGGGCGGTGCGCTGCAGCTTATCGGCAGTGCGGATGTAGTACATGAGGTAGCGGTCAATGTAGCGGTAGGCGGTTGCCTGGTCCAGGTCCTGGGCGAAGAGGCGACCGTGGGTGGGGTTGGCACCACCGTTACCGGCAAAGTAGAGGTTCCAGCCGTTGGTGGTGGCAATCAAGCCGACGTCCTTACCCTGGGCCTCAGCGCACTCGCGGTTACAGCCAGAAACCGCCACCTTGAACTTGTGGGGTGAGCGCAGACCCTTGTAGCGGTTTTCGGTATCAATGGCCATGGCCACCGAATCCCGCATGCCAAAGCGGCACCAGGCAGACCCGATGCAGGACTTCACATTGCGCAGGGACTTACCGTAGGCCTGACCCGACTCAAAACCAGCATCAACCAGGCGCTGCCAAATCTCGGGTAGCTGCTCCAGGCGGGCACCGTACATGCCGATACGCTGGGCGCCGTTAATCTTGGTGTAGAGCCCGTAGTCTGCTGCCACCTGGGCAATCACCGCAAGTTTCTGCGGGGTAATTTCGCCGCCGGGAATGCGGGGAATCACCCCGTAGGTGCCGTCCTTCTGCATATTGGCCAGGTTGCGGTCGTTGGTATCTTGCAGGGTGCCGCGTCCGCCGTCCAGGGCGTAGGACTTGCGGGTCGATGCAAGGATGGACGCCACGGTCGGCTTACAGATGGCACAGCCGTCGGTACCCCGCCCAAAGCGCTTGAGCACGGAGTAGAAATCATCGAGGTCGCCCACAGCGTAGACAGCCTGGAAAAGCTCAGCACGCGAGAGATCAAAGTGCTCACACAGGGCCTTCGAGACCGTCAGCCCCAGTTTCTTCATGGTCTGTTCTAGGGTCTTTTGGATCATGGGTACGCACGAGCCGCACTGGGTCCCGGCGGTTGTCTCAGCCTTGACCGCTCCCACATCGTGCGCGCCGCCCTTTACCGCTTCCCGCACTGCACCGAAGCAGATATTGTTGCAGGAGCACAGCACCGCGTCGTCGGGCAGTTCTGTATCGGGCACGCCATCCCCGCTTCCTGCAGCGGTGAGAAAGGCGGACGGCTCCGCGGGCAGCTCCCTGCCTAGCAGCGGCTTCAGCGAATCGTAGGGGGCGGTATCACCCACGAAGACACCACCGAGCAGAGTCTTCGCATCGGCGGTTGTCACAATCTTCTGATACAGGCCGCGGGCCGGATCAGCAAACATAATCTCTAGACAGTTTTCGGTCACCCCGCGACGGTCACCAAAACCGGCTACTTCCAGACCCGAAAACTTGAGTTTGGTGGCGATATCGAAGCTCTCTACCTCTTCATGACCACCGGTGAGATTAGTTGCCACAGCTTCAGCCATCTGATTCGCCGGAGCCACCAGGCCCCAGGTGCGACCCAGCACGCAGGCTACTTCACCAATAGCCCAAATGTGGGGGTCTTCCGACTGACAGCTGGGGGAGACCACGAGGCCGCCGCGCTCGCCCACCTGCAAACCGGCGTCCCGGGCTAGCTGGTCATTGGGGCGGATACCGGCAGCCATCATGACCAGGTCAGCATCGAGCTGGTGCACATCGGCTTCATCACCCATACCGTTTGCCACCGACACCGAGATAACCTCACCGGCGGAATCCTTATTGATGGTTGAGATAAAAGCACCGGTTTCAACCGCGATTCCCGCCTCGCGAATTGCGGCGTTGACCGCGAAACCGCCACCCTGGTCTACCTCAATCGATAGCAGCCAGGGAGCCACATCGAGAATGGTGGGGTCAGCTCCTACATCTCGCAGGCCCTCTGCTGCCTCAAGCCCCAGTAGGCCGCCACCGACCACGATAGCGCGGGGGCGGCGTCCTAGCTTTTCCGTTAGACGGGCAACTTCCGCAACCACCGTTTGCACATCATCGATGGTTCGGAAGACGTGGGCGCTGTCGGAGCCAGGAATGGGAATCTTGACCGCCGATGAGCCGGTAGCAAGAATCAGTTCATCGTAGGGGTAGGTCTGACCGTCGGTTGCGCTGACCGTGTGGTTCTTGCGGTCGATGGCGGTTGCGCTCACACCATTGACGAGGGTGACGTGGGGGTTGTTCCAGAGTTCGGGGTCGCCGAGGGTGAGGTCGCGGGCGGTATCGTGAAAAATCTTCTCTAGCGCTACACGGTCATAGGGCAGGTGTTTCTCGGCGTTGAGCACGGTAAGGTGGGAGGCGCCGGAGTCCTTGTCGAGGAAGGCCTTGGCAAATCTCCAGGCTGCGGGCCCACCTCCAATCACCAGAACGGAACGTTGGCTGGAGGTGGTGGGGGTGTGGGACATGGGAGCCTCCCTGGTGTGGGTTCAAGCCGGTTTAATGCGTATTTATAATGCTAATATTAGCTTAAAGACAGGGTAAACAAGGTAAACCCACGCAAACGCACGACGTACAGTAAGAAAATGGAGGGCACCGTGACAGTACAGTGGCACCGAATCTGCACCAAGAACGACCTGGAGCCTAACTGGGGTGAAGCGGCTCTGATTGACGGGCAGCAGTATGCGGTCTTTCGTGCCGCAGACGATTCTATTTTCGTCACCAGCCACAGGGACCCTGCCTCCGGGGCCCTGGTGATTGCCCGCGGCATCCTGGGAGAGAAGGGCGGCGAGCCCACCGTGACATCCCCTCTCTATAAAGAGGTCTATTCCCTCATCAGCGGCGACTGCCTCTCTGGAGCTGACTATCGCCTACCTGTGTACCCCGTAGAAGTGCGCGACGGTGACATCTGGGCGGAGCTCCCCGCGTGAATCAGCGGCTGCCGGTAGCCCTTGATTTGCGCGGACGCCGGGTCCTCCTTGTCGGGGCGGGGCAGGTCGCTGCCCGGAAGGTGGGCGCCCTCATTGAGGCTGGGGCTCAGGTTGAGGTGGTGGCTCCTTCTCTCGACTCCCACCTGGAGAACCTGCTGGCTGAGGGGAGTCTTGTTGCCCACCGGCGTCCTTTTACTCCCGAAGATCTTGCCGGTGCCTGGCTGGTCTACGCTCTCACGGACTCACCGGACCTCAACGCACGGGTTGCTGAGCTCTGCGACGAGCGAGGAATCTGGTACCTAGTGGGAGGGGCGTCGCAGGAATCTCCACTCTGGTCGCTGGCCCACCGCAGGCAGGGCGATGAACTGGTGGCTGTTTCTGGCGGGGGTAACCCGCGGCGAGCCCTTGCCCTGCTCAACCGCATCGCCGGGGTGCTGGGCTGGGACTAGTTCAGATGCAGGGTCATATCGTGCCAGATAGCGCCGCCGTGGGTTGATTCTGAAACCCCGTCAAGCTCAAAGCCGAGCTTCTCATAGAAGCCAATCAGCTCCTTCTTGCAGGTAAGAATCACCCCTGTTCGCTCCTGCTCTCGGGCCTGGTTGATGAGCTTTTCTATCAGGGCGGACGCGTACCCCCGGCCCCGGTGGGCCGGGCGGGTGTTGATACCAAAAACCGTCTGGTAAGCCCCGTGCCGGGTGTGGGCCTGGGGGCTCTCGTAGAGGTCATCGAAGATAACGGGGGAGTCGGTCACTAGTCCGTCGATAAAGGCAACAACTTCGCCGTCAGCTTCAAGTACCCAGAAATGCTCCCCAAAAACCTCAAACCTGGCCCGCAGGTCGCTCTCACTCGCTGCTTCAGCCGCCGGGAAGCACTCGGCCTCAATGGCTGCAAGGGCGGGCAGGTCTTCCTGCTGTGCCTGGCGAATCTCAACACGGGCGTCCTGCTGGTGAGTTGCTGCCGCGTCAAGCGCTGCTAGAGGCTGGCCACCCACACCCCAATCGGTGCGCGGCACCTCGTTTAGGACCACCCACACCGAGCTTTCCTTGGCACCCATCACCCAGGCATAGGTTCGGGTGAGTTCAGCAATCAGCTCGGCCTTCTTCTCATCAGACTGAGTAGATGCATACGAGACATTAATGAGGGGCATGGTGTTCTCCTGGGTAGTGCTTGAACCCAAGTCTAGCGGCGTATCAGAGGCGTGTTCATCTTGAGCGTCCACCAGACTCGCGGAATGCTTATGTCTCAAATGGGCGGTGCAAGATTCTTGTGGACACTTAGCTCAGCCGCGTCATACTGCGTCACGGCTGCACCGTTTTAAACGCGCTCGCCGTGCACTGGTGAGCAAAGCGCTATCCACAGGAAGCGCCTATCTAGCGAAATCTGCCCGAATCAGCGCACAATCTGACCATGAAATCTCCAGAAGAAATAGCAATGGCCGTACAGACCACACAGCAGCTATCCGCGCGAGGCATAAACAAGGACGCCCTCGCCCGTGCGGTCGCTCGCGGCGAGTACCAGCGGCTTGGCTACGGAAGTTATATGGAAAGTGGTTTCCACTCTCAGCTTTACCCTAGTCAGCAGTATCTGGCCCGTGTCATCGGGTATGGCAGAAGCAGGCTCAAAACCTCGGTGCTATCCCACCATTCAGCGGCAGCGGTACACGGTATGTGGCTACTCCATATACCGACTGCTATCCATACAGTGGGGCAGGCACACGGCACCCCATTACCGCGGGTTGTGCGGCATAGAAACGGCCGGTACGAAATCGAGAAAAGTTTGGGTGTGGATGTAACCGCACCGCTCGATACGGTTCTTCACTGTATGAGGGTGATGAAATTCGAAGAGGCACTTGTGCTTGCAGATAGTTCTTTGCGGAAGATTGAGCACCAAAAACTGACCCAGGCCTTACGGGGGCTGTCTGGTCGTGGCTCTGTGCAGGCTCGCATAATTGCAGATATCGTAAGCCCTCTCAGCGAGTCGCCTGGGGAGAGTTTGCTGCGGCTTTTCTTGATGAGGTGTGGTTTGCCTCGGCCTGTCGAACAGTACGTGATTGGGGTATATGGGCAGCAGTTCAGGGTAGATTTTGCCTGGCCAGATCTCAAGATCATCGTTGAGTTCGATGGGCAGATCAAATACACCCAGTTTGGTGAGCGTGAGGACGTTTTTGGGCGGCAGAACGAACGTGAGGCTCTCTTACGGGGGCAGGGGTGGGATGTGGTTCGAGTAGCGTGGGACGAGCTCACCCGGCGTCCGCACGAGCTCAAAATCAAGATGGAGCGAGCTTTCAACCGTGCCCGCCGCCTCTAAGGTCCACCAGACTCTCGGAGCGTCCACCGGGGGAATAAGCACTTTGAGAGTCTGGTGGACGCTCGCGGAATAGGAGAGGGAGAGGTGCGCGGACGCCGCCCGCCTGCGGGTGCGACCTGAAGGTGAGCATAGGGGCGGGGGTAAGAATTGTAATTTAGGTTCCCCTGCTCACCCTGCCAGCTGGCGGTAATCCGCTATCTTGGGGCGGGGCGTCCGCACCTGTACTACATCTTGTGCTCACACGCCTGTAATTCACACCCCGCCCCGGCGGGCGCCTGCCAGAAAAGCTAAAAACCCGTTAGACAGCCACCGCCCCTGCCCCTAAAATAGGTAACAGTTGCAATGACCCGGCTATCACCGGCGAGCAATCCGGAAGAACAGGCTGTACCTGCACACCCCCGTAATTCGTTGCGACGAGGGGAGTGCGCGGAATAGATATAGCCCCAGTAGACCCGGACGGGTAAGCCCGAAACAGCTGTCATGAAGCGACTGATAACCGGTTCGACCCTGCGCTGGGCGCAACCTACCTCATCTCACGAGACGGTAGGTTGCCCCGGCGCAGACCCATACCCGCCCGCACTTTTCAGTGCGGCTCGGGGTGGGGTCGGGCCGGTTGATGTAAGCAAGGTGGTACCGCGCAGGTTCCTTGCCCGTCGAGCGGACGGGGGAGGGCAGGCGTCCTTGCACCCCAAGTACTAGGCAGACAAGAACCTAAGGGCGCAACCATGACCAATAAGCCTGTTTACCCCAAGGCAAGCGCAAGCGGAGCCAGTTTTGTGGCCGCTTCCCCCTCTTTCCCCGCACTCGAAGAAGCAGTGCTGGACTACTGGAAGAATGACGGAACCTTCCAGGCATCCATTGATAACCGCGACGCCGGCGAGAACGGTGCCAACGAGTTCGTCTTCAACGACGGCCCTCCCTTTGCTAACGGCCTGCCCCACTATGGCCACCTGCTGACCGGCTATGTCAAGGATCTGGTCGCCCGCTACCAGACCCAGCGCGGTCACAAGGTGGAGCGCCGCTTTGGTTGGGATACCCACGGCCTGCCTGCTGAGCTTGAAGCGATGAAGCAGCTGGGTATGACCGACAAGCAGCAGATCATCGAGATGGGCATCGATAACTTCAACGACGCTGCCCGCGCCTCGGTGCTCAAGTACACCAAGGAATGGGAAGAGTACGTCACCCGCCAGGCCCGCTGGGTGGATTTTGAGAACGACTACAAGACCCTGAACGTGGAGTACATGGAGTCCGTGATTTGGGCTTTCAAGCAGCTTCACGATAAGGGCCTGACTTATGAGGGCTTCCGCGTGCTGCCCTACTGCTGGAAGGACGAAACCCCGCTCTCGAACCATGAGCTGCGCATGGACGATGACGTCTACAAGGAGCGTCAGGACCCCTCCGTCACCATAGCCTTTAGCATCACCGATGACACCTCCCTGGCAACCGACAAGGCTGTAGCTGAAGCTCTGGTCGGTGTTGAGGCTCTTGCCTGGACCACCACCCCCTGGACCCTGCCCACCAACCAGGCCCTGGCCGCTGGCCCCGAGATCAGCTACGTTGTGGTGCCCGGTGCCGGTGAGCTGGAAGGACGCCGCTTCCTGCTGGCTGCTGACCTGCTGGGCGAGTACGCCAAGGACCTGGGCTACGGGGAGGCTGAAAAGCCCGCGGACGCCGCCCGCGAGGCCGTCCTTGCCACCTACACCGGCACCCAGCTCGAAGGTGTGCGCTACGCACCCCTGTGGGACTACTTCACCGACGCAGAAAAGTTCGGCACCGAGAAGGCCTGGCAGATTCTGGTTGCCGACTACGTGACCACCACCGACGGTACCGGTCTGGTCCACCAGGCACCCGCCTACGGTGAGGACGACCAGAAGGTCTGTGAGGGTTACGGTATCCCCGTGATTCTGTCTATCGACGAGGGCGCCAAGTTCCTGGACCTCTTCGCCGACTCTTCCCTGGCCGACGGTGCCCCCCTGGCTGAGATCGCCGGCGTCCAGATTTTCGAGGCTAACCGCACCATCATCAACACCCTCAAGGCTGACGGCGTGCTGATTCGCGAGAAGTCCTATGTTCACTCCTACCCCCACTGCTGGCGCTGCCGCACCCCCCTGGTCTACCGCGCCATCACCTCCTGGTACGTGCGCGTGACCGACTTCAAGGGCCGCATGAGCGAGCTGAATGAGGACATCAACTGGATTCCCGAGAACGTCAAGCACGGCCAGTTCGGTAAGTGGGTTGAGAACGCCCGCGACTGGTCCATCTCGCGTAACCGCTTCTGGGGCTCCCCGATTCCGGTCTGGGTCTCTGATGACCCCAACTACCCCCGCACCGATGTCTACGGCTCCCTGGCTGAGCTGGAAGCCGACTTCGGCCGCCTGCCCCTGAACAAGGACGGCGAAGTCGACCTGCACCGCCCCTACATCGACGAGCTGACCCGCCCCAACCCGGACGACCCCACCGGCAAGTCCACCATGCGCCGCGTGGAGGACGTGCTGGATGTCTGGTTCGACTCCGGTTCTATGCCCTTTGCCCAGTTCCACTACCCCTTCGAAAACAAGGAGTGGTTCGAGGCCCACTACCCGGCAGACTTCATCGTTGAGTACATTGGCCAGACCCGCGGCTGGTTCTACACCATGCACATTCTGGCTACCGCCCTCTTCGACCGTACCGCCTTTGAGAACGTCATTGCCCACGGTATCGTGCTGGGCTCAGACGGCCAGAAGATGTCTAAGTCCCTGCGCAACTACCCGGACGTCTCCGAGGTTCTGGATCGCGATGGTTCGGACGCCATGCGATGGTTCCTCATGTCGTCCCCGATTCTGCGCGGCGGCAACCTGATTGTGACCGAGCAGGGCATCCGCGAGGGCGTCCGCCAGGTCATGCTGCCCCTGTGGAACGTTTACCACTTCTTCGCTCTCTACACCAACGCTGCCAACGGCGGTGCAGGCTACGAGGCCAAGCTGGTCACCGAGGCCGAGCACGTTATGGACCGCTTCATCCTGGGGAAGACCCGTCAGCTGGTTGCAGAGGTCACCGAGGCCATGGACGCCTACGATGTATCGGCCGCCTGCGAGGCCCTGCGCACCTACACCGACGCCCTGACCAACTGGTATGTGCGCCGCTCCCGCGAGCGTTTCTTCAACGAAGACGCCGCGGCCTTCGACGTGCTCTACACCGCCCTGGTGACCTTTGTGAAGATGGCGGCCCCCCTGCTGCCTTTGACCACCGAAGAAATCTACCGCGGCCTGACCGGGGAGCGTTCGGTTCACCTGACCGACCTGCCCTCACCTGCGGATTTCAAGGACGAGGCTGAACTGCTGGCCCTGATGGAGACCACCCGCGCTGTCGCTTCTGCCGGTTCTGCCCTGCGTAAGGCCCACAAGCTGCGCGTGCGCCAGCCCCTGGCTGCCCTGACCGTGGCGGTTGCCGGTGGCAAGGACCTGGCCGGTACCTTTGAGTCAATCATCGCTGATGAGCTCAACATCAAGGCGGTTGAGCTTCTGGACGCTGCCGAGGTGGCTCCTGCTGACTTCGGCATCTCCCAGCAGCTCAAGGTCAATGCCCGTGCCGCAGGCCCCCGCCTGGGCAAGCAGGTGCAGGTTGCTATCAAGGCTTCTAAGAGCGGGGACTGGAAGGTCACCGAGGACGGCACCGTTGTGGTGGGTGCCGACAACATGGCTCTGGAGCCGGGCGAGTACGAGCTTGAAACCGTGGTCGCAGAAACCGACGGCGCCGCAGAGCGCGCCGTCTCGGTTCTGCCCGGCGGCGGCTTCCTGGTACTCGACACCACCCTCACCGACGAGCTGCGCGCCGAGGGTACTGCCCGCGACGCCGTCCGCGCCATCCAGTCCGAGCGTAAGGACGCCGGCCTGAATGTCTCAGACCGCATCGAGCTGACCATCACCGCTCCCGCAGCCGACCTCGAAGCTATCAAGAAGCACGAGGAACTGGTGGCCGGTGAGACCCTGGCTGTGGCCGTGACCTACCTCGAGGGCGCTGAATTCTCAGCGACCGTGAAGAAGGCATAAATGACCAAGGACAACATGGAGCTTGACCCCGTGTTTGCCGAGATTGCTGCCGAGGGCGTTCGCGCTGACGATGCCCTCGGCGTAGCCTCGGTCTACGCCGATCTGCTGGCTCGTGCCCCCGAGCACAAGATGGCCCCCCGCCTCGATGCGATGACCCGCGCCGTGGAAATTCTGGGCGAGCCCAACAAGGCAGCCCCGGTCATCCACATCACCGGCACCAATGGCAAAACCTCAACCGCCCGCATGATTGAGCGTCTGCTCATGGCGCACGACATTCGTGTGGGTCGCTACACCAGCCCCCATATTTCCACGGTCACCGAGCGGATCTCGATTGACGGGGCGCCCGTGGCAGATTCCACCTTTGTGCGTATCTGGGGCGAGATTCAGCCCTACCTACAGATCGTGGATGCTGAACTTGAGGCCGCCGGTGCCCCCCGCATCACCTACTTTGAAGCCCTCACTATCCTGGCTTTTGCGATTTTCGCCGACGAGCCGGTGGACGTGATGGTACTCGAGGTGGGTATTGGGGGCTCCTGGGACGCCACCAACGTCGCCGACGCTACCGTATCGGTGGTTACCCCCATCGGCCTGGACCACACCGACATGCTGGGGGAGACCCTCGCCGAAATTGCCGGTGAGAAGGCAGGGATTATTAAGGACGGCGGTTTCCTCGTCTCCGCCGCCCAGGACCCGTCCGCCGCCCAGGTTCTGCTCGAAGCCGCCCGCGCCCACAACGCCGACTACCGCTTTGAAGGCGTAGAGTTCGGCGCTGTCGACCGCACCGCCGGTGTGGGCGGGCAGCTGCTTACCATCCAGGGACTAGCTGGCCGCTACGAAGACATAGCCCTGCCCCTCTTCGGCGCCCACCAGGCCCAGAACGCCGCCGTGGCCCTGGCTGCGGTTGAAGCCTTCTTGGGCGGGGGAGAGAAGGAACTGAGCCTCGACCTCATCAAGCTGGCCTTTGGCGAGGTGCGCTCGCCGGGCCGTCTAGAGGTAGCCCGCACCGAGCCGCCCGTGGTGCTCGATGCCGCCCATAACCCCCACGGTGTCGCTGCTTCGGCAGCTGCCTTCAAGGAGTCCTTCAGTTTCGAAGAACTGCACCTGGTGGTGGGTATCTTGGGTGAAAAGGACGCCGCGACCATGCTGAACCTGCTCTTTGACGAGTACGTTGACCGGGCTGACTGGCGCACGGTGCTGCACCTGACCAAGTCAGACTCGCCACGGGCCATCGCGCCTGAGGAACTGGCTGAGCTGGCCCTTGAGGCCGGTTTCGATGAAGATACGATCGAAACCTACGAGAATATCCCCGATGCTCTCTCAGCAGCGGTTACAGCGGCAGCAGACGTGCCCAACCTTAACTCGGCTGTTCTGGTGACCGGCTCTATCACTGTGGTGGGCGAAGCTAGCACCCTGCTTGGATTGTAAAGGAGAGATGATGGCGAAAATGACGCGCGCCCAGCGTGAATGGCGGCCGGGCCAGCCCAAGAAACAGCGCTCCATCAAGGTCATGTTTACCTCGATGGTGCTGTCGCTCGAAGCCCTGGTTGCTTTCTTTGCCACCCTGGCAATCTTTGGCCACCACTTCAACGACCCCACCTGGGTCAAGGTGGTCATTTGGGTGCTGGGTCTAGCTCTGGCAGCAGCCCTGCTGGTCACACCGGCCTTCCTGAAGAAGCCCTGGGGCTACCACCTGGGCTACGGTCTGCAGGTTGCCCTGATTCTGGTGGGCTTTGCCCTGCCCTCCATGTTTTTTGTGGGAGCGGCTTTTGCTGTGGCCTACTGGTACGGGGTGACGCGTGGTGCCCGCCTGGACGCCGAGAACGCCGTCCGCGCCAAAGAGCAGGAGGAATGGGAGAAGGCTAACCCCGCCTAGCGGGCTGTCTGGTAGGGTAAGGGTGAAAACTCACCCTGACCTATCAAAGGAGATTGTCATGACCGAGCGTACCCTGATTCTGGTCAAGCCCGACGGTGTGGAGCGTAACCTCACCGGCCAGGTGCTGGCCCGTTTTGAGCGTAAGGGCTACCGCATTGCTGAGTTGAAGATGCTGGTTCCCTCCCGCGAGCTGCTCGAGCAGCACTATGCGGAACACGAGGGTAAGCCCTTCTACGAGCCCCTGGTGTCTTACATGGGCTCAGGCCCCGTGGTTGCTCTCGTACTTGAGGGCAACGGCGTGCTTGAGGGCGCCCGTACTCTCATGGGATCTTCCAACCCCACCACCGCTGCCCCCGGAACCATCCGCGGTGACTTTGGTCGCGACTGGGGCGAGAGCGTGCAGAAGAACCTGGTTCACGGTTCAGACTCAGCAGAATCAGCAGACCGCGAAATCGCGCTCTGGTTCGGTGCCTAAAAAGACCTGTCGCTAAGCAGAACAAAAAGGCCGGGGCCCTCGTACTGAGGGCCCCGGCCTTTTGCGGTGGGGAGGGGTTTAGAACATTCCCATAATCACATCGAAGAAGCGGATGAAGATAATGCCGAAGATCAAGATATAGACCAGGATGATAGAGAACCAGGTCCAGTTGGGGGCAGCCTGACGGATGCTCTCAGAGGTCGGGATAACCCCTGCATGGATGTTGCGGGTGGTGACCTTCACGAAGATTGCGGTTTGCATAATCCACACCACCATGCAGAAGAGGCAGAGGGCGTTGATGTCGAAGGTGGTGTTGTACCAGAGCCAGAGCACAAAGGCCATGGCCAGGGTATGACCCACCTGCATGGCGACCCAGTACCAGCGGGCGAAGGACGCCCCGGCAATCAGAGCGGTAGAGATAGTCAGCACGATAGCGTAACCGGCGATACCGATAAAGGGGTTGGGGAAGCCAAAGGCTTCTGCCTGCCAGGTGCGCATGACGGTGCCGCAGTTGAGCAGGGCGTTGATATCGCAGACCGACCGGTGGGCGCCGTCCATATAAATCTGAAGTCGCTCGTAGACCAGCATGGCGGCGGCTCCGAAGGCCAGCAGGCCGGGAATGAGGGTGAACCAGCCGAGCCTGCGATCGAGCTGGGCCTGGCTGATACCGCTCTCAGTATCGGGGGTGTTCACGGGGGTAGACACAGTGAATCCTTAGGCTGTATAAAACTTTCTTTCCCCATACTACGGGGCAGGCTCCAAGCCCGCCCGGTTTTGCGGGGTGGGGGCAGGTTTTCTTTACTAAGTTCCCAGGTAAGGACGCCCGGGGCGAGCTGGTTTGGGCAGGGCGGCTCGGTGCGTGGTGAGTTCGGTTCTAGATGGGGTGAAAAGAGCCCGGGTGTGAGAGAATGGGTGTGGTAGTGTGCCGCCCGCACGCGGTGGCACTACCCAGCAGGCACCCCGAAACGGCCGGTGACGCACTGCCTACCCGCAGGCGTCCTTACCGTCAAGCCCCCATCAAGTGCAGCCCTAGCGCTGCCTCGGGTTGTTGCCGCTGGCCCGGTTCCCCTCGGTATGGAGCACAGAAGCCTTGACCTGCCGAGTACGCCAAGGAGCTCACGGTTGAGCCGGGTAGCCAAGGATTTCGGCGGACCACCTTCAGGGTAGGGACTGCCGACTACAGGCAAGACCACTGGTGCGGCAGGGGCATACGAACACAAGGAGAGTGAACGCTGATGAGCAGCGAACAGTCCGAGGTTGTAGAAAACCTCGAAGAAACCCAGGCTGCAGAAGCTACCGCAGCCGCTGAACAGGTTGCCGAAGTAAGCACCGAGGTCGAAGAGGCCCAGGCCAAGGGCCCCGAAGCGAAGGCCGTTGTACAGGCTGAAGAGGCCACCGAGCCTCAGCCCGACGAGGCAGAAGAGGGTAAGCAGGCTGCTGAGGCTCCCGCCGCAGAAACCGAGCCTGCCGAAGAAACCACAGATGAAGTAGCAGAAACTGAGGCAGAGTCTGCAGAAGCAGAAACAGAAGAAACCGCTAAAGAGCCTGCCGCTCCTCAGAAGAGCCTGCGCGAGCTCAAGGAAGAAGAGCTAGCCCAGGTCAACGCCGCTGTGAGCTCAAACAATCTGCTCTTCTACTCGCCCAACATGGACGAAATCATGGAGCAGCTGCGGGCCGAAAAGGAAGCCCGCCGTGAGGCCGAAGAAGCTGAGCGCCGTGAGCGCCGCCTGGCTGACCTTGACCCCGAAATCACCTCCCACCGCCGCCGTCGCCGCCGCCGTGGGGATGCCGATCTGGAATTTGAAGGCGGTACCGAGGGCGACCCCGAGGACACCATTGTTAAGGTGCGCGCCCCCCGCCTGTCTGACTCTCACAGCACCAACCGGGTTACCGGCGTCCGCGGCTCAACCCGCCTGGAAGCCAAGCGCATCCGCCGCCGCGAAACCCGCGCCACCGGCCGCCGCCGCCAGATCATTACCGAAGCTGAGTTCCTGGCCCGCCGCGAGTCCGTCGACCGCCAGATGCTGGTCCGTCAGAAGGACGACCGCATCCAGATTGGCGTGCTCGAAGACGGCGTTTTGGCCGAGCACTTTGTGTCCAAGACCCAGCAGGACTCCCTGATTGGCAACGTCTACCTGGGCAAGGTACAGAATGTTCTGCCCTCCATGGAAGCTGCCTTCGTCGATATTGGCCGCGGCCGCAACGCCGTACTCTACGCCGGCGAAGTGAACTGGGACGTCACCGGCCTCGACGGTGCCCCCCGCAAGATCGAAAACGCCCTCAAAGCAGGCGACTCGGTCCTGGTGCAGGTCACCAAAGACCCCGTCGGCCACAAGGGCGCCCGCCTGACCAGCCAGGTCTCCCTGCCCGGCCGCTACCTTGTCTACGTGCCCGGCGGATCCATGACCGGTATCTCCCGCAAGCTGCCCGACGTTGAGCGTCAGCGCCTGAAGAAGATCCTCAAGGACCGTCTGCCCGAGGACGCCGGCGTCATCGTCCGCACCGCCGCAGAAGGTGCCAGCGAAGAAGAGCTGAGCAACGACATCAACCGCCTGCGCGTGCAGTGGGAAGAAATCAAGGCCAAGAGCGAATCCCGCAAGGTTCTGGCCCCCGAACTGCTCTACCAGGAACCCGACCTGACCATCAAGACCGTACGCGATGTCTTCAACGAAGACTTCACCTCCATGATGGTGCAGGGCTCAGACGCCTGGGACTCCATCGAAGCCTACGTTACCTACGTTGCCCCCGACCTGCTGGATCGCCTGAAGAAGTGGGAAGAGGACGACGACCTCTTTGACCACTACCGGATTGAAGAGCAGCTGGCTAAGGCCCTGGACCGCAAGGTCTACCTGCCCTCCGGCGGCTCCCTGGTCATTGACCGCACCGAAGCGATGACCGTAGTGGACGTCAATACCGGCAAGTTCACCGGCTCCGGCGGCAACCTGGAAGAGACCGTCACCAAGAACAACCTGGAAGCGGCCGAAGAAATCGTCCGCCAGCTACGCCTGCGCGACATCGGCGGCATCGTGGTCATCGACTTCATCGACATGGTGCTCGAGTCTAACCGAGACCTGGTACTCCGCCGCCTGGTAGAGTGCCTGGGCCGTGACCGCACCAAGCACCAGGTTGCCGAAGTAACCTCCCTGGGCCTGGTACAGATGACCCGCAAGCGCATGGGCACCGGCCTGCTCGAAGTCTTCTCAGAACCCTGCGAAGCCTGCGCCGGCCGCGGCATTCTCGTGCACGACCAGCCCCTCAAGGGCCGCTCCGGCGGCGCTAGCGACTTCATCCACCGCGCCGAACGCGATGACCGCAAGCGCTACCGCAACCAGAAGACCCAGAACCGCCGCGACTTCACCGAGATTGACGAAGAGACCGAGCAGAAGACCGAGGCCCGCAAGGCTGCCCTGGCCAACATCGTTGCCGCCAGCGCCCACCACGAGGACGAGCAGGGCGAGACCGAGTCTAAGTCAGCCCGCAAGCGTAAGCGCCGCAAGCGCAACCGCCGCGCCGAGGCCGGCCTGGAGCTAGAGAACCAGCAGAATCAGGACGCCCGCGGCGAGCAGGTGCTCACCATCGGCGACGAGGTCATTGAGCTGCCCACCGGGGCGGACGCCGACACCGAAGAGAGCATGGGGGAGCAGGGCTCCTTCACCCTCGAATCCCTGGCTGCCGTCTTTGACGCCGACGCTGAGAACGAGACCGAAGGGTCTTCCGAGGAACGCTCAAAGGGCCGTGGCCAGTCCAAGCGCCGGGGCGGTAAGAAGCGCGAAGAGATTTCAGCAGATGACTTCTCAGCCAACTCCGACGCGTCTATGGACGTAGACCCCGAAATTGACTCCCGCTTCACCCAGAACTCATCCCGACTCGACGCCATCCGCGCAGGAGAAGCCCGCGCCCGCGCCTCCCAGAAGGCCGGACGCGACTACGAACCCCGCGACGGCGAAGAATCAACTACCTCAGGTGAGCGCTCTGGCCGTAACGACCGAGCCGGCCGTGCAGACCGCACCGACCGCCGCGGCACCCGCAACCAGGACGAGTCAGGTAAGGGCCGCACCCGCAAGCCCCGCCGCGCCTCAAGCTCCGACGTCAAGTACGTCGCCCCCATCGAGGTCGCAGCAGACCCGGCCGTCACCGGTGTCGCCACCCCCGGTAAGAAGGTCGAAGCACCCAGCGAAACCCCCGCCGAGGCGTCCGCACCCTCAGCTGCCGCAAGCGAAGCGCCCCGCAAGAAGCGCCGCTCCCGCCGCGCCGTCAGCTCAGGTGCCGGCTCCACCGAGGTACGCACCGAAGAGGTCAAGGCCGCAACCGGTAGTTCCGTGGTAGCCAGCATCGACCAGGCAGCCAAGCCCGCTGCATCCAGCGATGACGCCCCCGTCATGCTCGGCGTCGGCGTCTCAGCTGCAGAGATCAAGCGGGCAGGTAAGTAAGAAGGCGATGAAAGGTAAATCAGGCTCGCAGCGAAGCTGCTGGCTCGGCGGCTGGCGTGAATCGCTGGTGATGAGCACCGAGATTCCGAGCGCGCGAGGAAAATAAATCTCGGTGCGAATCTGGCGAGCTTGCGAGCCAGCTAGCGAACCAGCGAGAGGGTCGGCAGCGAGCGCGAGCCTGATTTACCGTCACCCGTACCCCTTACTACGCCCTGAGGGCTTCACCACATATCTTGCTCAGCACCGGCTCACCACGTAAACTGGTGAGTCGGTGCTGTTTCCACAAGCAAGCGTTAGCGTGGACTCAGCTAGGCATATTCCATCCGGGATAAGGCCACACCATCTCAAAACGACAGAACCTGAAACCGCCCGGTACGTACTGAGCAAACCGGGTCACCACCTTGCTGTTGAGCCCGAGTTCCTTTCAGGAAGACTCGTTTTGAACCATTAAAATGACGTCAAGAAGAAGTGAGTTCCCAAGTGGCATACGCAATTGTCCGCGCTGGCGGCCGCCAGGAAAAGGTCTCAGTTGGAGACCTGGTTACCCTTGACCGCGTCGCTGGCGAGCCCGGTAGCACCATTGAGCTGCCCGTGCTGATGCTGGTTGACGGCGACAAGGTCACCGTTGATGCAAAGTCCCTGGCTTCAGCCAAGGTCACCGCAGAAAAGATCGAAGACCTCCGCGGTCCTAAGATCGTTATTCAGAAGTACAAGAACAAGACCGGTTACAAGAAGCGTCAGGGCTTCCGCGCCGAACTGACCACCGTTAAGATCACCGCGATCAACGCATAAGTTCAGCTTAGACTGGTTTTACCCCAACATTCTTTGACCTAAGGTAGGCATCAATGGCACATAAGAAGGGCGCAAGCTCCACCCGCAACGGCCGTGACTCAAACCCCCAGTACCTCGGTGTTAAGCGCTACGGCGGCGAAACCGTCAACGCAGGCGAAATCCTCGTTCGCCAGCGCGGCACCCACTTCCACCCCGGCAACAACGTAGGCCGCGGTGGCGACGACACCCTGTTCGCTCTGGCAGCAGGCAAGGTCGAATTCGGTACCCGCAAGGGCCGCAAGGTAGTCAACATCCTTGCAGCCGCTGAGTAAGGTCTAAACACCTCACCTCAGTAGAAGGGCGATTACGGGGCAACTCGTAATCGCCCTTTTGCGTACCTCACCTCCGCAAAGCCGCCCAAGGAGCGTCCGGCCACAGACCGGCACCGGGGCGACCCTGTAAACTAGATAACCAAACCAAACTTTATTGAAGGAGCTTGCACTCGTGGCAGAATTTGTAGATCGCGTGGTCCTACACGTAACCGGTGGGCACGGTGGGCACGGCTGTGTCTCGGTTCGCCGTGAGAAGTTTAAGCCCCTCGGTGGCCCCAACGGCGGTAACGGCGGCAAGGGCGGCGACGTCATCCTACGCGTCGATGCCCAGACCACCACCCTGCTTGAATACCACCACAGCCCCCACCAGAGCGCCCCCAACGGCGACATCGGCCGCGGCGATATGTCCCACGGCTTCAACGGCCAGGACCTCATTCTGCCCGTTCCCCAGGGCACCGTCGTCAAGGATCGTGACGGAAACGTACTGGCCGACCTGGTTCGCATCGGCGATGAATTCGTCGCAGCAGAAGGCGGCATCGGCGGTAAGGGCAACGCCGCCCTAGCTTCCACCAAGCGCAAGGCCCCCGGCTTTGCCCTGCTCGGTATTCCCGGATCCACCCGCGATGTCGTGTTGGAACTCAAATCCATTGCAGATGTCGCGCTGGTGGGCTACCCCTCAGCCGGTAAGTCCTCCCTGATTGCCGCGATTTCAGCAGCCCGCCCCAAAATCGCTGATTACCCCTTCACGACCCTGATTCCCAACCTGGGTGTGGTCCAAGCCGGCGACACCCGCTACACCGTAGCTGACGTTCCCGGCCTGATTGAGGGTGCCTCCGAGGGTAAGGGCCTGGGCCACCGCTTCCTGCGCCACGTTGAGCGCTCCAGCGCCCTGGTGCACGTGATTGACTGCGCCACCCTAGAACCCAACCGCGACCCCATCAGCGACTTCGACGTCATCCGTGGTGAACTGGAAAACTACGAGGTTGACCCCACTGCCGGCGTCACCGTCCCTCTGAACGAGCGCCCCCAGATTATCGTGCTCAACAAGATTGACGTGCCCGAAGCGCGTGAGCTGGCTGAGTTCGTCCGCCCCATGTTTGAAGAGCGCGGCTACCGGGTCTTCGAAATCTCAACCGCCTCCCACGAGGGCCTCAAGCAGCTGACCTTCGCCATGGCAGAGCTGGTTGAAGCAGACCGCAAGGCCCGCAAGAAGAGCAAGAGCGCCCCCGCAGAAGATGTTGCTGTGGTCAAGCCCAAGGGCTTCCGCTCCAAGAAGCGCCAGGAATTCATCATCCGTAAGGAAGAGCGCAACCTTGAGCCCCTCTTCCGAGTCATTGGTGAGAAGCCGGAGCGCTGGATTAAGCAGACCGACTTCAACAACGACGAAGCCGTGGGCTACCTGGCTGACCGCCTCAACCGCCTGGGCGTTGAAGATGAGCTCTTCAAGGCCGGTGCTGTTGCCGGTGATGCCGTGGTGATCGGTGAAGAAGTTGACGCCGTGGTCTTTGACTGGGAGCCCACCATGGTTGGCGGCGCCGAGCTGCTCTCATCCCCGCGCGGTACCGATGCCCGTCTTGAGGAAATCATTCGCCCCACCCGTGCCCAGCGCAAGGCTGAGTTCCATGAGCGTATGGACGCCAAGGCTGAGGCTCGTGCCGAGCTTGAGGCTGAGCGCGTGGCGGGTATCTGGACCGAGTCTGTCGACGAGGCCCGTGCCGCTAAGGCCAAGGCAGCTAAGGCTGAAAAGCGGGCTGCCAAGCGCGCGGCAGAGGAAGAGTAAGAGGGGCTAGGGCGGTTTTCTTCGCCCCGCTCTTATTTCACTATGTGTAAGGAGTCGCCCCGGGTAGTGTGCCCGGGGCGACTCTGCTGTATATTCATAGAAGCTAAAGTTAACACTTTAAGGGAGCTAATCAATTGGATTTGAAGGACGCCTTCCAGGCCAGCGCCGAGTCACGCGGCAAGCACCGCCGCAGCCCCATCATCGAACGCTCCGATATGCCACGGGCTAAGCGGATTGTGGTGAAGGTTGGCTCTTCGTCCCTGACCTCTATCGAAAACTCCCTGGACGAGCTGGCTATCGCCACTATCTCCGATGTGCTGGCTAAGAAGAAAAAAGAGCACCCCTCTATCGAGCTGGTCTTTGTGTCCTCGGGTGCTATCGCTGCCGGCCTGGCTCCGCTGGGTCTGTCGCGCCGTCCTAAAGATTTGGCAACCCAGCAGGCGGCGGCGTCCGTCGGCCAGTCCCTGCTGATGAGCCGCTACACCGATATCTTTACCCGCTACGGCGTCACCGTCTCCCAGGTGCTACTGACCGCTGAAGACCTCATGGCGCGGGACCGCTACCAGAACGCCCACCGCCAGTTAGAGCGCCTGCTCGATTTGGGGGTCATGCCCATTATCAACGAGAACGATGCGGTAGCAACCCGCGAAATCCGCTTCGGCGATAACGACCGTATCGCAGCCCTTGTGGCCCACACCGTCAAAGCCGACGCCCTGCTTCTGCTCTCTGATGTGGATGCCCTCTACACCCGTCACCCCGACCAGGGCGGCGAACGTGTGAGCAGCGTGCGCAACGAAGCTGACCTGGCTGGCCTGTCGATTGGGTCGGTGGGGTCTGCCGGTGTGGGATCCGGTGGCATGGTGACGAAGGTGAAGGCTGCCCAGGTGGCGGCGGCGTCCGGAATTCCTGCCCTGGTGACCAGCGCGGCTCACGCCCGCGCCGCTTTTGCCGGTGAGGACGTCGGCACCTGGTTCTACGCCACCGGCGAGCGCCGCCCGGTGCAGACCCTCTGGCTGGAGCACCTGGCCGATATTGAGGGCTCAATTACCGTGGATGCGGGCGCTGCTGCCGCCCTGCGCCGCCGTCGTTCTTTGCTGGCAGCCGGTGTGCTGGGTGTTCAGGGCTCGTTTGAGGGTGGCAGCCCCGTGGCGATTGTTGATGAGGGCGGCGAGGTGCTGGCTCATGCCCTGAGTTCTTATACTGCCGGTGAGACCGCCCAGATGGTGGGTCTGCACACCGAGCAGATTCAGCGCACCATGGGGGAGACCTACGACGGTACGGTGGCGCACGCCGATAATATTGCGCTGGTGGGCCCCTCCCAGTAGTAATCACCGGCCCCTAGTAATACTGGGCCCTTGTGCGGGTGCGCCGGTAGGATAGTTTCAAGGTTGTTCAACCCCTATACGTAAGGAGATGCTCATGGGCGAGCAGGTAAACGTGAGTGACGATGTGATGCGGCAGGTCACCGATATGGCGGTGGACGCCCGTATCGCCTCCCGACGTCTGGCCAAGGCCGATACCCGCTGGAAGAACCGGGCTTTGCTGGCTGTTGCCGATTCACTCGAAAAGCATACGGCGGTGATTATCGAGCAGAACGCCCAGGATCTTGAACGGGAGCGGGAAGCCGGTATGAGCGAGGCCATGCTGGACCGCCTGCGCTTGACCGAGCACCGGGTGGTTGAGCTTGCGGACGCCCTGCGCGAGCTGGTTGCCCTGCCCGACCCGGTGGGGGAGCTGGTACGAGGTTCAACCCTGCCGAACGGCCTGCGGATGCAGCAGGTGCGGGTGCCCCTGGGCGTGGTGGGTGCTATCTATGAGGCCCGCCCCAACGTAACGGTTGATATCGCTGGCTTAGCTATTAAGGCCGGTAATGCGGTGATGCTGCGCGGCGGTTCAGCTGCTGCCAAGAGCAACCAGGTGATTGTTCGTATTATCCGTGATGCCCTGCACGCTACCGGCCTGCCGATTGACTCGGTGCAGTCGGTGGACGAGTTTGGTCGTGAGGGCGCTGCAGCTCTGATGCTGGCCCGCGGGTATATCGATGTGCTGATTCCGCGGGGTGGTCGCAGCCTGATTCAGTCGGTGGTGCAGAACGCTAAGGTGCCGGTGATTGAGACCGGTGAGGGCAACTGCCACATCTTCCTCGACGTCACCGCTGATCCGGCAAAGTCCGCTGAGATTCTGGTCAACGCTAAGACCCAGCGGCCGGGTACCTGCAATACCGTAGAAACCCTGCTCCTGGCCGAGGGCGCGAAAGCCGCCCCGGGCGTCCTTGCGGCCCTGGCTAAAGCGGGGGTTACCCTGCATGCGGACGCCGCCACCCGCGCTATCCTGCCCGAGGGCGTAGATGCGGTAGAGGCAACCGAGGAAGACTGGGCCACCGAGTACGGCTCCCTGGACTTGGCTGTTAAGACCGTGCCTGATGTGCGCGCCGCTATTGCCCACATCCGCGAATACTCCACCGGCCACTCCGAGGCGATTCTGACCAACGATATCGCTAATGCCGAGAAGTTTATTCGCGACGTTGACTCCGCGGCAGTGTACGTGAACGCCTCGACCCGGTTTACGGACGGCGGCCAGTTCGGCCTGGGTGCTGAGGTTGGCATCTCGACCCAGAAACTGCACGCCCGCGGCCCGATGGGCCTAGAGCAGCTCACCACCACCAAGTGGATTGTGCGCGGCGACTGGCACAGCCGCGACTAAAAGCAGAAAAATCGCACCTGCTACCGGGTAAAGTCCCGCTCATAGAGCGCAAAACCCGGTAGCATGGTAGATAAACCCATACTTTGACCGCACTGGCGCGGCCACACACCGCCCAGCCTCGAAAGGTACACACACATGTTTTCATCTGTACTTGCATCAGGCGCCACCGTACTTGCCTCAGAAGAAGGTAGCCACCAGCTCGAACTGCTCGGTATGCCCACCTACTGGTTCGCCATCATCGGCTTCATTGTCTTCGGCATTCTCTTCCTGATTACCATCTCATTCTCAGGCCGCGGCGTTGTACGCCCTGACCACGCAGCAGACCACCTCTCCCACGAAGAGACCGAGGCCCTGCGCGACTACCAGAGCAAGCACAAGCGCTAAACATTTCTCCACCATACTTCGGCGCGGTGCCCGCACCATCCCCGGTAACCGGGGCGGCGGGCCCGCGCCGAAGCCGTACATACAACAGCGAGCAGGAGACCCGTGATTCGTCCCGCCCATGAGATCCGCCGTGAGCTCGGAATCCCCGAACCCGACCCCGCAACCACCCGCGTGGGCGTCATGGGCGGTACCTTTGACCCCATCCACCACGGGCACCTGGTTGCAGCCAGCGAAGTCGCTGCCGTGCTGAGCCTCGACGAAGTAATTTTCGTGCCCACCGGCAACCCCTGGCAGAAGGCCAACAAACAGGTCACCGCACCGGAACACCGCTACCTGATGACCGTTATCGCCACTGCCTCAAACCCGCGCTTCACCGTGAGTCGAGTTGATATCGACCGGCAGGGCCCCACCTTCACCATCGACACCCTCACCGACCTGCGAGCCGAGCGGCCCCATGACGAGTTCTTCTTTATCACCGGTGCCGACGCGATGAGCCAAATTACCACCTGGAAGGACGCCCACAAGATGTGGGATCTTGCCACCTTCGTGGCCGTTACCCGCCCCGGGCACGAACTGACCGTGCCTGAAGAGGCGCAGGGGCGCGTCCGCGTCATCGAAATCCCAGCAATGGCTATCTCATCAACCGACATCCGTGACCGAGCCCGCAACGAGCTGCCCGTCTGGTACCTCGTACCGGACGGGGTGGTGCAATACATCCACAAGTACCATCTCTACACCGGCGACTCGGCCAGCGCCCAGGGCAGTGGGTATGTAGCTGGCCTGCCTCGCCTCAAATAAAACCGCACGCTATCGGCCAAAGAGCAGTGACCACCTGTCTGGCTTGGTAGCATTAAGCACAAGTACCAGGCATCCCACTCAAGGAAACACTGTGAGCACACGACCCGATCAGGCCGCAGACGGCCAGAACGACGAGACACCCGCCTACCTCACCGAAAGCTACGTCACCGAGGACGGGCTAGAGATTCCACCCCCCACCCGACCCATGGGCCCGCGCCGTCTCAGCCGCTACTACGAAGAGGTTGCCGAATACCTGCGCGCCCTTCAGCGTGGCGACGAAGAGCTCCCCGAGGTTCCCATGTTTATGGGCGCTATCGAGGGTATCGAGGTGGAACAAGACCCCGCCCGTTCCCTGGTTGATCTTTCACAGATGGGTAGCATCAGCAGCGGGGAAGGCGAAAAGCTTGATGTTGACTTCGACAGCACCCGCGCGACCGTCGTCGAAGACCCCCTGGCCCACATTGACCAGCAGGTCTTGGGAACTGAATACTCTGAGGTAGCTGACGCCACTGAAACTCATGACTTTGCTTCAGCAACCGGTGAGATCACCGGTGAAAGTGACTTCGTCAGTGTTGATGAGCTTCAGGAGGAAGAAGTCGAAGCTGATCGTGAGGCCCCTGAAGAAACCAGCACTAGCGAGATCCAAGAGGGCCTTGAGGTAGTAGAGGAATCTGTTGCCGAGGGGGACCCGACCGTCACCACTAACCCCGATGCTATAGCCGCCATCATCGCCCGCGCCAAGACCAAGGACGAAGAACAACGCGCAAACAGCCCCGAAGAAAGTGAAGCGGATCTAGAAGAAGAAGCTCAAAGCGGGCCTGTTACCGAACTCTTTACCGCTGGCCAGCACACACCAGACCTACCAGCGCCCGTCCGCGCAGTTGATGCCCAGGGCCTTGACCTTACCGAAATCGACAGCGCCGATGTGACTGACCCAGCCGCCAGCACCCTAGCCAGTGACAGCACCGGTGCGGTAGACTCTGATAGTTCTGAAGAAACTGCCGAGGCCCCCGAAGGGTACACCTACGAGCCGCAGGCAGAAGAGGACGAAGAGACCACCGAGTCTGCACCTGAGACCCCGGCAGCGGCCCCCGGCCCCGACCAGGAAGAAGACGCTCAGCGCTTCAACTTCGCAGGCACCGTCAAACAGACGGACGAAGCCCCCTCCGGCGACCTTGCCGAAGTGGAACAAGAAGCAGCAGCAACCTACAACCCAGAAACATCAGAGGGGCGATCTACCGGCGCAATCGTAGCCGTCGTGGGCCTCCTGCTTCTCGTGCTTGTGCTGGCTACCGTGTGGTTCCTTTTCTTCAGGTAAAGATTTAGTTGAATGAGACCCCAAAAAGTTTGGGGAATGATTTGCTCGGAAAGGGCGAAATGACTGCAGCTGCAGAGTCTATTGAAGCGTTGAAGGTAGCCGCACGCGCGGCTGACGACATGCAGGGTACCAACCTGCTGGCCGTTGACGCTTCTGACATTATGGGTTTGATCGACGGCTTCCTGGTCGTCTCAGCCCACAACGAACGCCTGGTCAACGCAATTGTTGACGAGGTTGAAGATAAGCTCCGTGAAGAACTGGGCCTCAAGCCCCTGCGCCGCGAAGGCCGCGCAGAAGGCCGCTGGGTACTCCTGGACTTCGGCGACATTGTAGTGCACGTACAGCACGAAGAAGACCGCGCCTTCTACGCCCTCGACCGCCTCTGGGGCGACGCCCCCCGCATCGACCTGGGCCTAGACAGCGAAGCCGGTGCCGTTGACACCGAAGGCGCCGAAGCTGACTTCGAAATCATCACTCCCGAAGCGGACCTGATGAACCAGCGCGAAGACTAGAAGCTTAGCGTAAGAGGGGTTGCGCAGGCTCGCGCTGGATGGAGCCCAGCAGATTCCGAGCGCGCGAGGAAACAAATCTGCGGGCGGAATAGGCGCAAGCCTGACCCTCACGCCCCGCCTTGCGGCGGATTTCGTTCGCTCTTGTGTGCTCGCGCGCTCGCACCCGCTCACTTCATCCGAGCCAGCAGCTTCGCTGCGAGCCTGCTCCACCCAACTTCCCTGCGTTAGGGGAGTAGGGTGGGGCGTCCTTTCGTTGACAGAGGGTGAACAGCCTATGAATATTATGTGATGCAGTTCATAGGCGCTGGTGGGGTCTCGATTTGCATGAGCCCTTGTGGGTGCCATAAGATAGAACAGTCGCCGCGAGAGCGGGGAATAAATGAATAAGGGGCTATGGCGCAGTTGGTAGCGCGTCTGCATGGCATGCAGAAGGTCAGGGGTTCGAATCCCCTTAGCTCCACGGGGGTATGGCGCAGTTGGTAGCGCGTCTGCATGGCATGCAGAAGGTCAGGGGTTCGAATCCCCTTACCTCCACCACTAAGGTCTCGGCAATCAAGAATTGCCGAGACTATTTTTATGCCCTCAATGGGCTCAGCCAGTGAGCCTGGGGTGCTAAAGAGAGTAGAGCCGTCTCTGGTTCTCTCGCAAAATCGGGGCAAAGTCCTCGCCGCGCTCAGCCGAAATGCGCTCGACAAGGCGGCGCAGGCGTCCGCCCACATCTTGCGCAAAAAGCTGGACGTCAAGCGCATCGGTAGGCTGCTCGGGCAAATCTGTCTCCAACAGCAGGCGGTCAGCGGGCACCTGGCGGACGTACGCCCGTCCGCGCTTGCTCTCAACCATCTGCGGATGAACCGAAATGCACCCACCTGCCCTCACCAGCCGGGTCAGCTCGTCACTCGTGCCCCCAAACCTGTGAACCACCGGAACAAGAGGGGAGCTGGGCACATCAAGCTCCTCAAAAAGATCAAGCATCACCGTTGTTGCGCGGACGGCGTGCAAAGACAGCACATAGGGCTTCTCAGCTGGTTGCCCATCCGCTGCCTGGAGAACCGCACTCACAATGCGGCGCAGGGTCTCTACCTGTAGGTCGGCAGGGGAGGACTCAAGGCGGCGGGGCAGAAAATCTAAACCAATCTCACCAATAAACCGGGTGCTTCTCACCTCAGCCTCAAAAATCTCAAGCTCAGCCTCAACCTGGGTAGGCGAGGCCACCTGCCAGGGGTGAAAACCGAGAGATAGCAGGGGGCCATTCGGGGCAGTCACCTGCCGAAGCTCCCGGTAGGCTGAGGGCTTCAGGGTCTGGGCAACCACCTGGACGCCCTGGGCCCGCAGCGCTTCGTCAAACGCTGACCGAAGCGCCGGGGCCAGGAAGTCATAGTGAAAGTGGGTATCAAGCAGCATACTAGCGGGGCTGAGGCAGGTGCTGACCTGCGGCGTCCTTCTCTCCCGCCTGGGAACCCAGGTAGGGAGGTGCCGGAATCTTTTCCATACCGGCCAGCTGACGAATCACCTTACCCGCCAACATCTGCCCCATAATCGGGGGCATGTAGCTCATCGACCCCAGGGTCTCACCCTTAGCCTTTGCCCCGGGGGCCTTCTCCACCTTGAAAGGCAACTCGGTGGAAAAGAGTACCTCAAGACCGTAAATCTGGCGCTTGCGGCACTCGGCGCGAACCACCTTCGACATAGAACAGTTGTAGGTGCGGCGGATATTAGCGAACTGGAGCATGGTCGGGTCAAGACGGTTCGCCGCGCCCATGGAGGCCACTAGGTTCAGGCCCCGCTCAGCAGCCCACTGGTAGACAGCCAGCTTCTGGGTGATGGTGTCGATGCAGTCAATGACGTAGTCAGGGCGGGGGAACTTATCCAGGGTCTCAGCCAGGTTATCGGGGGTGAGGAAGACCCGCTCGGCGGTGACGGCGCAGTCGGGCTGGATCTCCTTAATCATGCCCTCCATGACCTCGGCCTTGACCTTGCCCAGGGTGGAGGTAAAGGCCAGGGCCTGCCGGTTGATGTTGCTTTCTTCCACGACGTCGCGGTCCAGCACAATCAGGTTACCCACACCGCCGCGGGCCAGAGCTTCCGCGCAGGCTGAACCTACGCCGCCAAGACCCAGCACCATGACGGTGGAATCCTGAAGTTTCTGCAGGCCCTCGTTCTTAAACAGTAGCTTCAACCGGGCAAAACGTTCGCTCTCAACACCCACAGGGTCTCCTCGAAAAGTCAGTGTGTCTAACCTGGTCATTATGCCATACGGGCGGGAGCAGGGCGTGTGCCTGATGGGTTGAGGTCTTGAGCAGCAGTTAACCCAGTCGGTAGGATTGAGGTATGACCACCAAAATTAGTATCAGCTTAGCGGACGAAACGGTTGAGGCTCTCGACCGTTTTATCGCACAAAGGAAATTTGCTTCTCGGTCATCTGCCATTAAAGCAGCCATTGATCAGATGACATCCGTAGACCTCACTGATGAATACGCCAGAGCACATCGGGAATGGGCAGAGTCTGGTGAAGAAGATGTATGGGGTCAGACTTCAGGAGACGGTCTTGTATGAGACGGGGCGACGTTTACTGGGTAGATTTTGAGCCTGCCCGAGGGAATGAACCCAACAAGAAAAGGCCAGCCATCATCGTAAGTAGGGATGAATCGAATACTTATGTAGCCCATCACGGTATAGGGACGCTGACGGTTGTTCCATTGACCTCTAATACTAGATTTATTGCTTCGTTTCAGGTGCTCTTGACCCAGGACGAAATCGGCCTATCTACCGACTCAAAAGCCCAAACAGAACTTATAAGAACAGTATCTGTGGATCGTATTGGCGACTATATTGGTACCTTATCGAGAAATAAAGTTTGGGAACTAGATGAGGCTTTGAAAGTTCATTTGAATCTGTAAGCAGCCAAATCAGGGTAGAGGTATTGGTATTTGAAAACAGGTAGTGCACGTTTCTCGGAGGAACTTTAGTGACGATTTATCACATAGCTTTGCCCGAAGAATGGGAACAAGCGCAGAAACTTAAGGTGTGGGTTCATTCTACGCGTGGAGTGAGTATCAACGAGCAGGGATTCTTGCATGCTTGCGCGGATATGGATCAGGTAAAGCGAGTTTCAGACTTCATCTATGGTGACAGGCCAGATATTCTCGTCCTTGAAATCGACCCCCGTAAATTAGAGCCTGCTGGGTTCACTGTTCGATGGGAACCAGCAGACCCTTCTAATCCTAGTTCCGAGTTGTTTCCGCATGTTTATGGAGGACACCTACCCCTGTACCTGTTCAAAGTTCTCCATCGCAAGTAGGTAGTACAAGCACATCCAAAGATTGGTGGTACGCGAAAGTGCGTCATATAGGCCACGTAGCCTAAGACGAACCAAGGGTAAAAGGGTGATTCAGCATCAACCACTTAGGTCTATTTGAGACGGCATGATGCTGTTAAGATAAAAACGTACCGGGCAAATCTGCCCGGTACGTTCAAAATCAAATAGAGGAGGTTTAGAAGTGGTAACGACACTTCTGAACCTAGTTCTGATTCTAGCTGCGCTGGTAGCGATTGTCGATAGCCTTAGTATTTGTTAGTTCTTGGGCACGGGCGGGCCCGCCAGCAGGAGTACCACGAAGAGCAGAACCACGAAGGCAAGTAGCAGGACGCTGGCCAGGGCAGGCTTGGCCAGCACCCAGGCCTGAGCTTTCTCCAGCAGGCCGGACGGCGCCGCCCCGCCAGGTGCCAGTCGCCAGCCCCCGCGCAGTAGACCCCGCTTATCGAGGAAAAGCTCAAAGGGAACCGTCGCAAAGGGAATCACCGACAGAAGCAGACCGGCGATGCCCACGGGAGCCTTCCACTGCTGCTTCACCCAGGTAAACACCGTCACCACGCAGTAGCTCAGAAAAACAAACCCGTGAATACCACCGGCAATGGGCACAATATTGGTCACGCCGGTACCCCGCAGAATCAGGGCCGTAATCAACAGGGCCCAGGTAATCATCTCAGCGGTAGCAAAAATACGGAAGAGCGCCCGAGGGGTGGGCTTAGAATCTGGTCGCATGGGGCCTTTCAGAGTGAATGGAAGATAGACAGCAAAGGGTTTATCACCGCTACCTACTGTACAGGTTTACCGCAGGTGGGGGCAGGGCACTAAGCTTGGGATCATGACCCACAAAATCTTTGACATGCCCCTAGCTGAAGTATGGCCCCACTACCTGGCCAAGGTAGAGCGCAAGGGCCAGGACACCGCCCTGGTAGAGACCGTTACCTGCTGGCTGACGGGTTACAGCCCTGCTGACCTGGCCCGCCACCTTGAGGAGCGGACGTCCTTCCGTGACTTTTTCGCCTCAGCCCAGCTCAACCCCGCCGCGCACCTGATAACCGGCTCCATCTGCGGCTATAAGGTGCAGGAGATTGAAGACCCCCTCATGCAGCAGATTCGCTACCTCGACAAACTCGTTGACGAGGTAGCCAAGGGCCGTCCGCTCGAAAAAATCTTGCGGTCCTAACCTCTCCACCTGGGCTTACTGTAGAGCCTCACTCAAAGCCGTATCCAGGGCGGGTAGGCCCTGCTCGTAGTCGGCAAAGGCGGTGGCGGCATCCGCTATCTTACCCTCGGCATCGTACATGGCCCGGCTCAGCTTGATATTGACGGCGGCTGGCATCAGCACCAGGCCGTAGTTGGGGCAGGCTAGCTCAAACTGGGCCGCCGACTTCAACCCGGCCCCAAAACCGTAGGACACCACCGCAATCGGCTTGCCCTCCCACTCGGCAAAGAGATAGTCCATAGCATTCTTGAGTACGGCAGGTACACCCCCGTTATACTCGGGCAGGGCCACCACAAAACCGTCAAAGCCAGAAACCAGCTCAGACCAGTCGCGGGTGTGCTGGTGCTGGTAAGGAGCCCCCGATTTAGGGGAAGCTGGCTCATCGAAGTGAGGTAGGTTCTGCTCCGCTAGGTCAATGATTTCGTAGGTGTGGTTACCCAGGGCATCCAGCCGCTCCTGTGCCCAGGCGCCCACCGCCGGGCTAATGCGGGTAGGACGGGTAGACCCAAGAATAAGACCGATTCGGGCCACAATAACTCCTCTAGCTTGATTAGGGCGGTTTATCCCAGTGTAAAGGGGTGGGGCTTCTATACAGTAACGTATAACCAAACGAGCTGACCCAGGTACACAGGTCAGGGAAGAGAGAAGGCTATGACCACCATCGTCCTTTTCCATCACGCAGCGGGGCTGACGGACGGCGTCCGCGCGCTCGCTCACCGCCTGGAGGCTGCCGGGCACCTGGTTTTTACCCCTGACCTGTACGACGGGCACCGCTTCACCACCATCGAAGAAGGTATGACCCATTACCAGCAGCTTACTCCTGAAAAGCTCCTGGCCCGGGCGCAGGCTGCCGTAGCGGCACTCACCGGCCCCTTTGTGGTAGCAGGGGTGTCTCTGGGGGCGATGGTCGCCCAGACCCTGGCCCAGACGGATGCCCGCGCCCAGGGCCTGCTCGCCCTGGAGGGCTTCGTTGACCCTACCTACCTGCCCGGTGCCCTGCCGGTTTCCTTCCCGGTGGCGATTCATGGCGGTGGCGCTGATACCTGGTTTGCTGAGGACGCTCCGGCAGCCCTCGCCTACACTGCTTCATCAGCTTCAGCCAGCTGCGAAATCTACGAGGGAGCTGAGCACCTCTTCACCGATTCGACCTGGCCAACTTATTCACTGGGGCTGACTAGCCTGGTGGTGGAGCGTGCCCTGGCCTGGTTAGCTGACCTGCCTGAGCATAGCCGGGAAGGCTTTAGTCTGCCCGATGCAGATACGGTGGGGGAGTACGGGGAGCCTGGGCCTCTCAGGGATAAGCTGGTGAAAGCGCTTCTGAACGGGCAGAAAACAGTAACCTCTTCTCTTTACAGGCACTACGTGGAATCTGGCGAAGATCTGCCAGGTGTGGGGCAGACCGAGCTGGTGATTGACTCAGCCGGTCAGCCCGTGTGCCTACTTGAAACAACCCGGTTGGAACTCGTGGAAGCTCACGATGTTACCAACGAATTTGTGCGGGCCGAGGGTGAAGGCTTTGACAGCTGGGATGAGTGGTGGAAGGCCCACCGAGTTTTTTGGTCACAGGGAGATGAGGGCATGCCCGTAACTCCCAAAGACCTGGTGGTCTGCCAGTGGCTCAAACTCGTAGCCCCATAAAGGGCATGATGGTTCAAAAGAGGTCGTCGTGTGTTCCTGTTCGCAGGAAATATGCGTGAGTTTTGGTTGTTCTCCAGATTAATAGCCAGTCACCGGCATTTGCCACGTGGCATTCCTTTGCGCCTGCCCAGTTGCCTTTCAAAGTGTGCATTCGGTGGCGACGCCGCAGTTCTTCCATGGAATCCGGTGAATTGTCCAAAATTAGCTCAGTGACAGATTTCAGATGCTCAAGGTTGACCCGTTTTTTCTGAAGCTTTTTAATATCTCGTGCGAAAGCTGGTGTGTATTCGGGTAGAAGCACGATTAGATTCCTAGGTCATTAAACATGTCCTGGGCATTCTTAAATCTGCTGGTGCCCTCCTTTTCCATCGTCAGTGAATCAGAGATGGATTCTTGGGTTTCTGCGTTTGGCTGGGGATATTCCAGGGTAAGCGGTATGCGCTGCTCGCGTACTACCTGGCGGTAGAAGGCGCGGGTGATGGACGATAGGTCTAACCCAAAGTCTTCGGCAATACGGGCTGCTTCGCGCTTGGTTGCTTCGTCAACTCGCACAGTTACAGTCGATGTTGTCATACAAATACACTCCTTTGTCGTACAACCAGTCTATGCCCTCCATGCCCAGTCGGGAACCCTAGTGCCCTGAAAAAACCATGAGGGCAGCCACCAGAATGAAGAGGGACCCAAAGACCCGGTTCAAGATTCTCTGCCCCCGCTCAGAATGGGATAGCTGAGTCAGGGATTTGGCAACCACAGCGAAACCGCCCCACATGACCACTATGTCTATGGCAACCATAGTGCCCGCGAGCACCAGGTATTGGGGCAGCTGCGGGGCGTCCGGCCGCACGAACTGGGGCATGAAGGCCAGAATAAAAACGATGGCCTTGGGGTTGGACATATTCACCCAGAAGCCCCGATTAAAAAGAGCCAGGGGAGCACCCGGGGCCAGGCGCCCGATCACGCGGGTGCGGCGTCCTTTCCCCGCCGGGGCGGACGCACCCGCCCCACTTTCTGCCTCGTCGCGGGCTTGCTGCGGGGTTTCAGGGCGGGCAAGAATCATGCGTAACCCGAGGTAAACCAGGTAGGCAGCCCCACCGTAGCGAATTACATCGAAAAGTACCGGCGAATTAGCGACCACTACGCCCAGGCCAGCGGCCACAATGGCGATCTGCACCACCAGGGCCAGCTGCTGGCCCATGACCGTGAAAAAGGCCTTCTTCCAGCCGTGCAGCAGGGAGGTCGTCATGGTGTTGACGGCACCGGCACCGGGAGTCAAAGAAATCACCAGGCAAGCAGCGACAAGGGAAAGCCAAAGGGTAAGGGTCATAGCTCCTCATAGTAGCGAAAAACCCACAGCGCAGAGGAGGCTGCTTCACACAGTGAATTCCGGGGGGCAAGGACCCTGAACCCTGCCGCACCTCAGTAAACTAAAACTCATGAACACCCACCAGCAGCGCCGCGTCCTCTGGGCTCTGGCCCTCACCCAGGTCTTTGGCACCATCGGGGTAGGGGCAGCCCCCTCCATCGGGGTGCTCCTAGCTAGTGAAGTCACCCAGAACGAGGCACTGGCAGGGATTGCCCGCACCGCCTCCACCTTCGGGGCTGCCCTCTTCGGCATACCGCTAGCCAACCTTGCAGCCCGCACCAGCCGCCGTACCGCCCTCACCACCGGCTGGGCCACCGCAAGCATCGGCGCCACCCTGCTGGCCTTCGCAGCCTCCACCACCAGCATCACCCCGGTAGCCCTGGGCCTGCTCCTTATGGGAGCAGGCTCCGCCGCCGCCCTCCAAGCCCGCTTCGCAGCGACCGACCACGCCACCGACGCCAACCGCGGCTCAGCCCTCAGCTTCATCGTCTGGGTAGGTACCATCGGCTCCGTCCTCGGCCCTAACATTGGCACCCCGGCAGCCGCGCTCGCGCCATCCCTGGGCACCAACCTCTATAGCGCAGCTTTTGCCCTGGCGGCTATGGCTATGGCCGCCGCGACCCTGCTGGTCTTCACCCTCCTACCCGGTACAGGCAAGGACGCCGCACCCGGCCTACCCGGGGCAGGGCGGGAGGAGCGGGCGTCCGCCCCGAAGAAACCCACCCTGGGCACTAAAATCGGGGCCTTTACCCGCGAAATTGCGGGCAACCGGCAGGCTCGGACTGCTGCCATCAGCCTGCTGTGTGCGCATATGGTGATGGTGTCGGTGATGACCATGACCCCGGTCCATATGAACCACCAGGGTGCCGGTATCGAAATTATCGGCCTGACCATCAGCCTGCACGTGCTGGGCATGTACGGGCTCTCACCCCTGATGGGGCTGGGCGCAGACCGGCTGGGGGAGCGCACCATGATACTCATCGGCACCGTCCTGCTCTTAGCAGCGGTAGCCCTTGGCGCTATCGCCCCGCACCGGGAAACTGCCATGGTGGTTAGCCTAATCTTGCTGGGGCTGGGCTGGTCGGCAACCTTTGTTGCGGCCTCCGCTCTCTTTGCGGCGTCCTTGCCGGCTGAAAGCCGCACCCGGGCAGCCGGTGGTCTGGACTCTCTCACCAACCTGGGCGCGGCAACCGCTGCCCTGGCTTCGGGATTTATTATGGCAGCGACATCCTTCCCGGCCCTGGCCTGTATTTCGGCCTTGGCACTGCTGCCCTCATTCGTTCTCAACCGGTCGGTCTCTGGGCGGGGTCGGTAGCAGCGGCCGAGAAACGGGTGATGAGCCCGCTAGCGGGTCAGCAGCTTGTGGAGCTTGCGCACCGCGATTCGACCAGCCCGGTTGGCCCCCACCGTCGATTGGCTGGGGCCGTAGCCGATGAGGTGTAGACGGGGCTGGGCGGCTACCTGGGTACCGTCCATCTGAATGGCGCCCAGCTCGTTGCGCAGATGCAGCGGGTCAAGGTGGGCGAGTGCCGGTTTAAACCCGGTAGCCCACAGGATAGTGTCAAGGTTGGTGTGGCTACCGTCAGCCTCAATCACGCCGGTTGCGTCGATGCTGCCGAACATGGGGCGGCGGTTCAGGGCGCCGCGGGCTTTGGCGGCCCTGGCGTAGGGCGTCCACCCCAAGCCGGTGTAGCTGACGACCGACCCGGTGGGGACCCCAGCCTCAGCGTCGGCGGTGACGCGGGCTACCACGTCACGCCCGTATTCGGTATTGAACTCGGTTTTGCGGAAGACCGGTTCGCGCCGGGTGTACCAGAAGGTGGTGGCAACCCGCGAGATTTCCTCAAGCTGTTGCACCGCTGAGATACCGCCGCCCACAATCGCGACCCGCTGGTCGGCGAAGTCCTCGAGTCGTAGGTAGTCGCGGGTGTGAAGTTGCCGCCCCTGAAAGGATGCCTGCCCCGGGTAGGCGGGCAAGATGGGGTTATTCCAGGTGCCGGTGGCATTGATGATTGCTGCTGCCTGCCAGGTGCCGTTGGTGGTGGCGAGTTCGAAGGGTAGGTCGGGGTTGCCGGTCGCGGTAACGGCAAGGACGGCGACCGGCCGGGCGATAGCCAGTTCTTGGGCTGCCTCGAAGTCGGCGAAATAGGAGGGGATAGCCCGTTTGCTGGGCTCGGTCAGCTCTACATGGGGCCGGGGAAAGTCGGGGAGGTCAAAGATGTTGTTGACGGTGGCCATGGTCAGGGAGTCCCAGCGGTGGCGCCAGGCGCCGCCGGGCCCTTCAGCCGCATCGAAGGTGATGTAGGTGAGTGGGGCTGTGGGGTGGGTCAGAGCATTGGCGTAGCCGCGCTGGGCTAGGTGGTAGCTGGCCGATAGGCCGGCCTGTCCGCCGCCGATGACGATGACGGTGGCCTGGCGGATCATATGATTCATAGGTGCTCTTCCGCTTGAATGGCGATAGTGTGCGGGCTGGTCAGCATAGTCTGTCTCAACCCGCAGGGTGGTGGGCTACGTGAAGTAAGTAAGGCGTTACAGTTCTAAAAACTCATCCAGGGGCATGCTGGCTATCAAATGAGGGGTGCCGCTTCCATCGGGAGCGAAGATGAGGGTCCAGCCTGCGTCTGGGTAGAAACCGTAGGCTTTATCGAATTTACCCTGGTGGGTAAAAAGGACGGTGTTGGTTCCCGCAGGTGGGGGAGTAACGGTGCGGTTGCGCAGGCCCTGGAGTGAGGCTTCAAGTTCTTGGTCATCGGTGAAGTTGAGGGAGCCGGTTAGGTCGCGGTTGATTTCAACCGGCACGTCCATGGCTTGATCAGCGTGCTGGTAGACAAAATAGTATTCGCTGGAGAGAGCGCTAGAAACCGGGATTCCTAACTCCTCATATTTTGCCGCAAGCTCGTTCATGCTCTCGATGCTGGACTCGGAAATGCGCTGACCGTCATCGATGAAACCTTCAGGTGCTGGCGAGGGGTTGGATGGGCGCATCGCCCCGGTGTACCGGTGCACAATCACGAGCCCTCCTTCGGCAAGCTGCTGGGTAAGATTGCTGGGTGTTTCTGGTGATGTATCGCCCAGGTTATCGCTGGTGGCTGTAACTAGTTCGGTGCCAGCCGAACTGGTTGAGGTGTCTGCGTTACTCTCTGGTGAGCGAGCTGAGGTGGACGTAGTGCTGCTCTGGCTCTGTGCTGTACCGGTGGGTTCTGCTGCCTGCGGTGAACTGCAGGCCGCTAGTGTGAGTAGAGCCAGGGTTGCTATTGCTGGTTTGATGGGTTTCATCTCTTCTCCTTTGAAGATACGTGCTGAAACCCAGTCTAAAACTCAATTACTTTCAATATCAAGTAATATGACATTGGGTGAGACGCAGCTCCGTGAATAGCAGCGCATGCCGTACGATATAACAATCACGTAGCGGCATCGCCCGGTGGCAAGGACGCCACCACCGCCCCACCCGCCCCAGGGCAGGGGAGCGGGTGGGGCGTCCGCACCGTTTACCGCGCAGGACCAGAAAGAAATCCTCTATGGCCCAGCTTGCCCCGCAGCCCTCCATCACCCTACGTTTTCTCGCAGCACCCACCGACGTTATCATCGCAGGCTCAGCCGGCGTACACGGCGGACGCGTGCTTGAATGGATCGACAAGGCCGCCTACGCCTGTGCCGCCGGCTGGTCGGGCACCTACTGCGTCACCGCCTATGTGGGGCATATTCACTTCACCCGCCCCATCCCCTCGGGGCACATGGTCGAGGTGCGCTCCCGCATTGTCTACACCGGCCGCTCCACCATGCATATCGTTAACGAAGTGCTCTCCGCTGACCCCAGGGACGGCAACTTCACCCGCGCCTGCGACTGCCTGGTCATCTTCGTTGCCATGGGCGAAGACCGCAAACCTACCCCTGTTACTCCTTACGTGCCCGTGACCGACGAGGAGAAGCGGGTGCAGCAGGCGGCGCTCTCTCGCGTGGAACTCCGCAAGGCCATTGAAGCCGAAATGACTTCTCAGACCTACACGAGCGCGTCCACCGCACCTGAAGTCACCCACCGCTTCCTGGCTAAGCCCACCGACGTGAACTGGGGTGGAAACGTACACGGCGGCACCGCCATGGAATGGATTGACGAAGCAGCCACCAGCGTCACTATGGCCTGGAGCGGCGAGCGCACTGTCGCTGTTTACGCCGGTGGAATTCGCTTCTACCAGCCGGTGCACATCGGGGACCTGGTGGAAGTGACCGCCCGCCTGGTCCGTACCGATGCGCGGTCCATGGGTGTGATGGTGCACCTGCGCGCCGGTAATCCGAGGGAACGCCACGACCAGCTACCCCTGGCGATCCACGCCGCCATGACTTACATGGCAACCGATCTTGACGGCCAGCCCCTACCGGCCCGCCCCTTTACGCCCACTACCGATGAAGATAGGGCCCTTCACGCTCACGTGGCCCGTCTGCGGGCCCTGCGCGCTGAATATGAGCCCATGCCCCTGGTGGCACCTCGGCAGGCAACCGTTAAGATGACCGATTAAAAACACAAAGGGGCCCCGCACCTTCCCGGTGCGGGGCCCCTTGTCGTTGGGGGGCTGAGCGGGGTTTATTCGAGGCCGCAGTTGACGGCGTCCATGCCCAGATCCCAAACAACCTCGTTCAGGGCAGACTCAAAGGTAGCTGCATCAGAGGCATTGACAGCATCGATAGCGGTGGTCAGCGAGGCTCGCATTTCTTCGGTAGGAGCGTTGTCACGAAGCTTGGTCAGCGAGGCCAGGTAACCGTCTAAGGTGGTGGCATCCTGCTGGATGCCATCAGAGGCGACCAGGAACTCATCGAGAGCAACACAGTAGGGGGAGGCGGGGTCAAGGGCAGCGGTGGTCGCTGCATCGGAGGCCAGGGCGGACGCCTCGTCGGCAGCTGCCGATGCCTCTTCACTCACCTCTTCGGTAGCCAGGGCGCTAGCAGAGGACGAGCTTGCAGCGGCAGCCGATGACTCGTAGGTAGCTGCGGACTTGGCAACCTCGTTGAGCCCAGCAATCATGAGAATAGCGAAAATGATGCCGCTGATCAGGCTGATGAAGCCCACGACGATACCGGCAATGGCCAGGCCGCGGCCTTTCTCGCCGGTTCGCTTAATCTGGTTGAGGGCAACAAAGCCAAGCACGATACCGACGATGTTCACCAGGAAACCAAAAACGAGGCTGAGAATCGCTAGGGTGTTGGTCTTCTCGGTCTGGGGGCCTGCTGCTGGTAGGGGTTGGTGTTGTAGTTGGGGGCGGGGTAGGAGGAAGGCGTCTGTTCGCTCATGTCAATCTACTCGTTTCAGGTGTGTGGTGTGGGCAGGGCTTGGGCGCCCTACTTCCAGTATTTTATCAGCGGACTGATAGAGAGGCCGGGAGTGAGGCCCCCTGTCGCCGCTCGTCGGACCGGTATCTCACTCGGTGGACGCACCGCCCCACCTAGGCCCCTTATCGCCCGTGAGATACTAGAGGGGTGCCCACATCTAGTACCCACCACCTCACCCAGCTCGTGCCCCTCGATTCACTGAGTGCAGGCGCAGCAACCGCCCTTGACCGGCTTATCATCGCAGACGCCGTCTCCGCATCCAGCCCCGACGGCGCTACCACCGGGGACGTGCTCGTCCTCGATGACCCCACCGGCGCCCTAACCTTCTGGGCCCTAGCGCACACCGCTCCCGGCAACCACCGGGTGATCAGCCGGCAACGCTCCTACACAGACGCCCTGAGCCTGCACCGCACTCTCACAGAAAACGCTCCGGACGCCGCCGCCCGCCTTATCCTTGCAGGGCTCGATCAAAACGGGGAAGTAGATTCCTCAACTTTCAGTCTCTATGAGGCTCTCGCCACTCACCGCTTCAACGGTGCCATCGCTCTGGGCCACCTACCCAAGAGTCACGCCGCGCTCGCCGACCTCGCCCATGATTTAGCGCGGTATCAGGCTGAGCAGGGGAGCGAGACTACCCTGATTTTGGGTGGTAATACCAAGCACATGAGCACCAGCTTCAACCAGACTCTGGGCCGCAGCTTCGGGCAAGTGAGGGGGCTGCGAGGTAAGGGCAAGCACCGCTGCCTGCTCGCTACAGCGCCGGTCCCAGCACCTGAGGCCCCTCGGCCCGCCGGGCCCCTACAGGCTGTCGGTGGCGTGTTCTCGGGCGGAAAACCCGACCGGGGCGGCCAATTGCTGGCCACAAACGTCCTCACTGACCTGGCGAAGCAGGCCCCTGCCCGCCCACTGACCCTGGTTGACCTGGGGTGCGGCAACGGGTCGGTGACCCTCGATGTTCTAGAGCACCTGCCTGCCGGGGTGGAGGTTGCCCGGGTCTGGGCCACCGACCTCGATGTGGACGCCGCCCGGTCGGCAGCCCTTAACCTGGGGCAGGACGCCCGGGTGCAGGTGAGCTGGGACGACGCCGGTTCCCGTCTGCCGCAGGGCTCAGCCGACATCGTGATGCTTAACCCGCCCTTCCACACCGGAACCGCGGTCGACCTGAGCTTGGTGGGCCCCCTGCTTGATGCTGTCCTGCGCCTACTAGCTCCCGGTGGGCAGCTCTACCTGGTGCATAACTCGCACGCTCGCTACCGTCCGCAGGTTGAAGAGCGCTTTGAACGGGTACGGCAGCTTGAGCGCACCCCCACCTTCACCGTTCTTACAGCCCGCGCACCCCTGACCGAGGAGAACCAATGACCATCAAAATTATTGCTATCGGCAAGAAACACGAAAAGTGGGTCAAGGACGGCATCGACCGCTACGAAACCCGCCTCCGCAAGCCCTGGGATATTACTTGGCAGTACCTGCCCCACTCGTCCCTGGCAGAAGAAGCTGCCCGGGCTGAGGAATCCCGCCGTATTCTTGAAAAGGTTGATCGTGATGACTACCTGGTGCTGCTCGATGAGCGCGGTAAGATGCTGAGCTCTCCTGCCCTGGCTCGCCTGCTGGAGGCCCAGTTGGGCTTTAAGAAGGTAGTGCTGGTGATTGGCGGGGCCTACGGGGTGGACGATTCGGTGCGAGCCCGCGCCAATACCGTCTGGAGCCTCTCGGAGCTGGTCTTCCCCCACCAGCTGGTGCGCCTTATCATCACGGAGCAAATATATCGAGCCGGTGAAATTGCCGCCGGCCGCCCCTACCATCACGTGTAGGGTGGAAAAGATGCAGACAGAGTTTGAAAGGACGCCGCCGGTGAGTTTTCCTGAAGGATTTTTGTGGGGTGGCGCAACTGCCGCCAACCAGATTGAGGGTGCCTATGCTGAGGGTGGCAAGGGGCTGAGCGTGCAGGACGTGCTGCCGCGGGGGCTGGCGTCCGCTCCCACAGCCCAGCCGACCCCCGATAACCTCAAGCTTGAGGGCATCGACTTCTACCACCGCTACGCAGACGATATCGCCCTCTTTGCCGAACTTGGCTTTAAGGTCTTCCGCCTTTCCTTTGCCTGGTCACGGATTTTCTCGCGCGGGGACGAGACTGAACCCAACCCTGAGGGTCTGGCCTTCTATGACCGGGTTATCGACGAGCTGCTGCGCCACGGGATTGAGCCGCTGGTGACCTTGAGCCACTATGAGACCCCTCTGTATCTGGCCCGTGAATACGGTGGGTGGGCTAACCGGCAGCTGATTGATTTCTTTGAGCGGTACGCCCGCTCTGTGATGTCCCATTTTGCGGGCAGGGTTCGCTACTGGATTACCTTCAACGAGATTAACTCCGTGCTGCACTTTCCCTTCTTCTCGGGGCTTGAAGGAACACCCGATGAGATTGGGCCGCAGCGCCTCTATCAGGCGGTACATCACGAACTGGTCGCCTCGGCCCGTGCCACCCGCCTGGCCCACGAGATTGATGGGCAGAACCGGGTGGGCTGCATGATTCTGGCTGTTCCCCGCTACCCCCTGACCCCCGACCCGGCAGATGTGCTAGCTGCCCAGGTGGCCTCGCGCGATGACTATGTTTTTGGCGACGTGCACTGCCGGGGCACCTACCCCGGCTACTTTCTCCGCAAGCTCCGGGAACTGGGGGTGCAGCTTGAGATTACCGAGCAGGACCGCCAGGATTTGCTGAATACCGTCGATTTTGTCTCCTTCTCCTACTACATGTCGGTGTGCGAAACTGCGGGGGCCGCAGATACCGGTGAGGGCAACATCATCGGGGGAGTGCCCAACCCTACCCTAGAAGCTTCTGAGTGGGGTTGGCAGATTGACCCGGTGGGTCTGCGTCTGGTGCTTAACGACTTCTGGGACCGCTGGGGCAAGCCCCTCTTCATCGTAGAAAATGGCCTGGGCGCCAAGGACCAGCTGGTGGAAGGCGGGCCGGACGGACTCACGGTTGAGGACGACTACCGAATCAGCTACCTGCGCGATCACCTGCTCCAGGCTGAAGAAGCAATCGCCGACGGGGTCAACCTGCTGGGCTACACCGTGTGGGGGTGCATTGACCTGGTATCGATGTCGACCGCTCAGATGTCTAAGCGCTACGGGGTGATTTATGTGGACCGGAATGACGACGGCTCAGGCACCCTGGCACGCTACCGCAAGAAGTCCTTTGACTGGTACCGGCAGATCATTGAATCTAACGGCCGCTCCCTGCATAACCCGCTCTCATCTGAGCACCTTATTTCTTAAGACAGCCTTGCCTCATCTGCCCAGCAGGTGAGGCAAAGCTTTCTTCTGAAACCTGGCAGGCCCTTGCCGGTTCCACCTCCCACACCACCAGTAGCGGCTCCTAGTCGTGCTGGCAGAGAACTGGCAGGTCTGGACCTCCCCGGCCCAGCTTCTGGTTGATAGCAATCGTAAGGCAGACCTGGCTGCAGCGAGTGCAGCTGTGCGGGGCCTCCTGTCAGAGACAAACGCAGCTATCAACACCTTTGAGTCCACCAGCATCACCAACACCCTCACCACCTACCACCACGAATTCACAGCCCACACCCACGGCACCTGCACCGCCCACTCCTAACCAACGAAAGACCCACCCACCATGACCACCCTCCACATCAACTGGGGCAGCTGCGCCGCCCGCGGCCTCTACTTACCGTCGAGGGCGGCCTGATGACGGGAAGGGCCTAAGGGGGCGGCTATGCCTGCAACCTGCTGAAATATGGCGTAACCGGAACCACAAACAGGTGCTGTGGGGATAGGATGAAAGAGGTCATAGACGACCAAACCTCGCTACCCGCCCAGCCAGGTAGCGGGGGAGACCCCTTATCGAAACAGGTGATGACTCCCATGAAGGCAGCCCGCTTTTACGACAACAAAGACATCCGCATCGAAGATATCGACGAACCCACCGCAGGCGCTGGCGAAGTCCTCATAAAGGTAGCCTGGTGCGGTATCTGCGGCACCGATCTTCACGAATACCTCGACGGCCCCATCTTCTGCCCCACCCACAGCACCCCGCACCCCATCTCCGGCGAAACCGCCCCCGTCACCATGGGCCACGAATTCTCTGGTGTCGTAGAAGCCCTCGGCGAAGGCGTCACCGACCTAGAGGTAGGCGACCACGTCGTCGTTGAACCCTACATCGTACGCGACGACGTAGAAACCGGCCCCGGCAACAAGGACTACCACCTCTCCAAAGATATGAACTTCATCGGCCTCGCCGGTCGTGGTGGCGGCCTTGCCGAAAAGATTGCCGTCAAGCGCCGCTGGGTCCACAAAATCTCCAAGGACATCCCCCTCGACGAAGCAGCCCTCATCGAACCCCTTACCGTAGGCTACCACGCCGTTGAACGAGCCGGGGGAGTCAAGGACGGCGACGTCGCCCTCATCGGCGGCGCAGGACCCATCGGCCTGCTCACCGCAGCCGTCCTCAAAGCCCAGGGCGCAACCGTCATCATGAGCGAACTCTCCAGCCTTCGCCGCCAAAAGGCCCTCGACGCAGGAGTAGCCGACTACGTCCTCTCACCCGCCGAGGTAGACGTCGTTGAAGAAGTCAAAAAACTCTCCGACGGCCGCGGCGCCGACGTCGCCTTCGAATGTACCTCGGTCAACGTCGTCCTCGATACCCTCTTCGACGCCATCAAACCCCAAGGCGTCATCGTCGTGGTCTCCATCTGGGGTAAGCCCGCCCAGCTCGACATGCAAAAACTCGTCCTCAAGGAAGTTGACCTCCGCGGCACCATCGCCTACGTCAACAACCACCCCGACACCATCAAGCTCGTCGAATCAGGCAAAATCAACCTCAAACCCTTCATCACCGGCAAAATCGCCCTCGAAAACCTCATCGACGAAGGCTTCGACACCCTCATCAACCGCAACGAAACCGCCGTCAAAATCCTGGTCACCACCGACCCCGAGCGCCTAGACAACGCATAGCAGTCCACAACGACCAGGACGCCACACCCCGGGCGGGCACCCTCACACCAGAGAGTGCCCGCTCCCACTACGTTCCCCCAACCTCTCATCAAGACTTTTAGCCACAAACTGTCGCCCACCGGCGCGTAGCATTACCCTATGAGTCTGTGAAGACGCTATATTTTTATGTATGGCAAAGAAAAAAGTTACCGTAGTATCCGCGCTTGCGGCGACCGCCCTGCTCGCAGGCTGCGCGCAAACCATCGTACCCGGCATGGGTATCGAAGCAACTGACGGCTGGGGCGGCCGCGACGATATCACCATCGAGGTAACTGCCGAACACAACGGCGCAGAGGTTCCCGCAACCGTCACCGTCTACCAGGATCAGATGAGCTTCGACGGCAACCAGGCTGAATTCGAAGGCGAAGCCTTCTACAAGCTCACCTACGACAACCTGGCAGACCTCTCAGACTCACAAATCCGCGTCTCCGTCACCGCCGAAGACCCCGAAGCAGAGGTCTTCTGCGCCATCAAGGGCACCGGCTACTCCCTCGAAGAAGGCGACCACGTCAACCACGCCAACGAAGCAGACGGCACCGGCAGCGCCACCTGCGTCCTCAACATCGACTAACAACACCACTACACACCACACACAGGTGGGCACCAAAGACGGTGCCCACCTCTTCCTTTAACACCATACCCAACCACAACACACCAAAGCCCCACCCATAACATGCACCAACCACCCAAATATGAAAAACTAGGGCTATGACCACAGGGGCACACGAAATCCGAACCATCGTCGCAGAAGCAGCCGACGAAGCCGCCAACATCGGCTACCGCATAGGCGACAGCATCCACTCCTACCGCGAACGCCAAGCACAAAAACACGGCCTAGAACCCGTCATCGTACCCAGCGTCGGCTACGGCGCCAAAAACTGGGTACGCATCCTCGGCCGCGCCCTCTACAAAACCGACCTCTTCGAAGAATTCTTCGACTCCGTCGAAAAAGGCGACCCCACCATCGAACCCGTCCGTGGCTGGCGCTCCTTCACCTCAGTCGCCATCTCCCACGCCCCCATCGACATCCATATCAACGGCCAACACCACCGCGTCCACGCCGACCGCGGAGGAGTCGTAGACGTCAAACTCAACATCACCCTAGAACCCGGCACCCACCAAGTCACCATCACCACCCCCGGCAGCCAACCCGCCATCACCAGCGTCTACATCGTCCCCGAAGACCAAACCATCGGAATCATCTGCGACGTCGACGACACCGTCATGAACACCGCCCTACCCCGCCCCTTCGTCGCAGCCTGGAACAGCTTCGTCCTCAACGAACACGCCCGCTCCGCCACCCCCGGCATGGCCGTCATGATGGACCGCCTCCACCGAGCCCACCCCACAGCCCCCTTCATGTACCTCTCCACCGGCGCCTGGAACGTCACCCCCACCCTCCGCCGCTTCCTCCACCGCAACGGCTACCCCAAAGGCACCTTCCTCCTCACCGACTGGGGCCCCACCCCCGACCGCTGGTTCCGCTCCGGCTCCCAACACAAAGTCAACACCCTCAAACGCCTCGCCACCGAATTCCCCCACATACGCTGGATCCTCATCGGCGACGACGGCCAACGAGACCCAGAAATCTACAACGGCTTCGCCGTCCGCTACCCCCACAACGTCGAAGCCATCCTCATCCGCAACCTCACCTTCGGCGAATCCGTCCTCTCATCAGGCCGCGTCTGGGGCGACAACCGCGCTCGCGATATCACCAAGGGCGACCTCTGGCTAGAAGGCAACGACGGCACCGCCCTCTACGAGCAGCTCAAAGACCGCGGGCTCGTCTAAACAACCGCGCTTAAACACCTTAAGGGGCACCCTTGTCAAGCCTGACAGGGTGCCCCTTTGCGCGACACGCCCCCGGCAAAAAACCTTAAAAAACAGGCCCACGCAGCCCCCAAGACTCAAGGCTCAATTTAGGGTTGAAAGCCCCCGCCCTGATATCACGCGGGACGTCCGGTCTTAAGCCCCAGGGGGCTCAGCAGCCCCTGAACTTAAGGTCACACCATCACTCCAAACCTCACATAAAAACCCTTCATGTGGATAACTTTCCCTTAAAGCCCGCAAACGCGCGGAAGGGCTGTGGATAGCGCACCGATTTAAAAAATTTCGTAACAGACCACACTATGTAGGGCTAGATGCGCTCTTCAAACACTAGATGTAGTATTAAATCTCGGTTCGGGCGACCAGAGAGAAAGCGCCGCGCGAACCCATACCAGCTCTTTCGAGAGCCCCTATGCCAGAAACCTCCCGCAACACGCGGGACACCAAGGAGATACCCCAATGACCGTTACGGTGTACACCAAGCCTGCCTGCGTCCAGTGCAACATGACCTACCGCGCTCTCGACAAGCTCGGCGTCCAGTACAACACCGTTGACATCACCGAGGACCCCGCAGCCCTCGAACTCATCAAGGGCATGGGCTACCTGCAGGCCCCCGTTGTAATCGCCGGTGAGGACCACTGGTCAGGCTTCCAGCCCGACAAGATCAACGCCCTGGCCAGCGCCGCAGCCTAACCGCTGACCACCTGCCCGGGGAGCACCCGCCGCTACAGGCGTCCGCACCCGGGCCTTTTCTTACCCGCGCCACGCGCATACCCACCACGACCAGATCCAGGCACCAGCCCCCATGGACACCACAGATACCACCGGCCAGCCCACCATCGTCTACTTTTCATCGGTCTCAGAGAACACCCACAAGTTCGTTCAGAAGACCGGAATAAAAAACATACGGCTACCGCTAAAGACCAGTGAAGACCCACCACAGGTCACCGGGCCCTACGTACTGTGCGTCCCCAGCTACGGGAGACCCGGGGGAGCGGGCTCCATACCGCCCCAGGCCGTAAAGTTCCTCAACAACCCCCACAACCGGGAACTCCTGCAAGGAGTCATCGGCGCGGGAAACACCAACTTCGGTGACCTCTTCTGCGTAGCAGCAGACAAAGTCGCCGCCAAATGCCATGTGCCCGTGCTCTACAAATTTGAGCTCATGGGCACCGAAGAAGATGTAGAAACCGTTCAAGAAGGATTGGAAAAATTTTGGATTCAAAACTCCCTGTACCCGGCCTCAGCGTAGAACCCGGTCACGAGGATCCGAGCACCCCCGAGAAATACCGTGGCATGGGGTACCACGAACTGAATGCCCTTCTGAACCTCTACGATGAGAACGGCCAGATTCAGTTCGAGGCAGACCGCCAGGCAGCCCGCCAGTACTTCCTGCAGCACGTCAACAACAACACCGTCTTCTTCCACGACCTGGAAGAAAAGATCGACTACCTGGTCAAACACCAGTACTACGAGCCCGAGGTTTTCGAGAAGTACTCCTTTGACTTCGTCAAGTCCCTCTCCAAGCTGGCCTACTCCAAGAAGTTCCGCTTCCCCACCTTCCTGGGTGCCTTCAAGTTCTACACCTCCTACGCGCTGAAGACCTTCGACGGCCAGCGCTACCTGGAACGCTTTGAGGACCGTGTGGTCATGGTCGCCCTGCTGCTGGCAGAAGGCGATGAGGCCCTGGCAACCAAGATTGTCGAAGAGGTCATCTCCGGCCGCTTCCAGCCTGCCACCCCCACCTTCCTCAACGCCGGTAAGAAGCAGCGCGGCGAACTGGTCTCCTGCTTCCTGCTGCGTATCGAAGACAACATGGAGTCCATCGGCCGCTCCATCAACTCAGCCCTACAGCTGTCCAAGCGCGGTGGCGGCGTAGCCTTCGCCCTGACCAACCTGCGCGAAGCCGGCGCCCCCATCAAGAAGATCGAGAACCAGTCCTCAGGCGTCATCCCCGTGATGAAGCTGCTGGAAGACTCCTTCTCCTACGCCAACCAGCTCGGTGCCCGCCAGGGTGCAGGCGCAGTTTACCTGCACGCCCACCACCCCGATATCTACTCCTTCCTCGACACCAAGCGCGAGAACGCCGACGAGAAGATCCGCATTAAGACCCTCTCACTGGGCGTTGTGATTCCCGATATCACCTTCGAACTGGCCAAGAAGAACGAGGACATGTACCTCTTCTCGCCCTACGACGTTGAGCGTATCTACGGTGTGCCCTTCTCAGATATCAACGTCACCGAGAAGTACTACGAGATGGTCGACGATGCCCGCATCAAGAAGACCAAGATCAACGCCCGCGAGTTCTTCCAGACCCTGGCTGAGATTCAGTTCGAATCGGGCTACCCCTACGTCATGTTTGAAGACACCGTCAACAAGGCCAACCCCATTGACGGCAAGATCATCATGTCTAACCTCTGCTCCGAAATTCTGCAGGTTTCAGAGCCCTCCGTCTACAACGCTGACCTGGGTTACGAGACCATCGGTAAGGACATCTCCTGCAACCTGGGCTCCCTGAACATCGCCCTGGCGATGGACGGCGGCGACCTGGGTCAGACCGTCGGCACCGCTATTCGCGCCCTGACCGCTGTGTCTGATCAGTCCGATATCACCTCTGTTCCCTCCATCGAGCGCGGTAACTCCATGAGCCACGCCGTTGGCCTGGGTCAGATGAACCTGCACGGCTACCTGGCCCGCGAGCACGTCTACTATGGTTCTGAAGAAGCCCTGGACTTCACCAACATCTACTTCTACACCGTCACCTATCACGCGATTCGTGCCTCCATGGAGATTGCCCGCGAACGCAAGGAGACCTTCGTAGGCTTTGAGAAGTCCAAGTACGCTTCGGGGGAGTACTTCGAGAAGTACATCAACGGCACCTGGGACTTTGAGACCGAGCGCGCCCGCGAGCTCTTTGCCGGCCACTTTGTGCCCACCGCTGAGGACTGGAAGCAGCTGGCCGCTGAGGTTGCCGAGCACGGTATGTACAACCAGAACCTGCAGGCTGTTCCGCCGACCGGTTCTATCTCCTACATCAACGGCTCCACCTCGTCGATTCACCCCATCGCCTCGAAGATTGAGATCCGTAAGGAAGGCAAGCTGGGTCGTGTCTACTACCCGGCTCCCTACATGGACAACGAGAACCTGGACTACTACCAGGACTCGTACGAGATCGGCTACGAGAAGATTATCGACACCTACGCTGTTGCTACCCAGCACGTCGATCAGGGCCTGTCGCTGACCCTCTTCTTCAAGGACACCGCCACCACCCGCGACGTCAACAAGGCTCAGATTTACGCCTGGCGTAAGGGCATCAAGACCATCTACTACTCACGTATCCGTCAGATGGCTCTTGAGGGCACCGAGGTTGAGGGCTGCGTTAGCTGCATGCTCTAAGGCCTGAGGCGGGGTAGGGTGTTGCGCTGATAGGGCGCGGACGCCCGCCCCAGCCGGGCGGGGCCCGTCATCTTGTGTGGGTGGCGGGCTTTCTTTGTCGCGGTATATAATCTATATAACTGATAAGTTAAACTGATTATTTTAGGCTGGCGCCCTTGGAAAATTTTTCATATGAGCAGGCGGGTACCTTACGTTACTCGGTGTTTAGAATGCATCGACGACTGAGGAACGAGACCGACTCACACTCACCCCTCTCGTTTGCAGAAGAAACCGTGCTCGCCCAGCTCCAGGCTGCTCCGCGGCAAACCGGCGCTGAACTGGCCCGCTTTCAGCGCATGACCCCGCAGTCCATGAACAAAATCGTGGCCTCGCTCCTGCGCCGCGGCTATATCGCCTCGGGTAAAAACCTGCACGACAAGCGCCGCAAGGAGCTCTACCTGACTGAACAGGGGAGTGCCACCATTGACTCCATCATCAGCCGCCGCGACCGCTGGATTGTGGAACGAGCCGACGAAATACTCACCGCGGACGAAGCCGCGCAGCTCGCTGCGGCCCTGCCGCTGCTGCGCCGCCTCGTCGATAGGGAAACCAAAGCCGAACGCCTAGCCGCCCTACAAGAAGAAGCGGGCGACGGCGTCCGCCCCTGAGATATTAAGCAAACCGAGCCGCTGGTGCGAAAACCGCCCAACGGTGAAAGAATAGAACCAAGCCTATTTCAGGCACTCCAACACCCCGACATGAGGAGAACCCATCACCATGAGTGAGAAGGTCGAACTGGTCAACCACGTTGAAGCCATCAACTGGAACCGCATCGAAGACGAAAAAGACCTTGAGGTCTGGGACCGTCTGACCGCTAACTTCTGGCTACCCGAAAAGGTGCCGCTCTCAAACGATGTGCAGTCCTGGAAGACCCTGACCGAAGAAGAAAAGCAGCTGACCATGCGCGTCTTCACCGGCCTGACCCTGCTCGACACCATCCAGGGCACCGTCGGTGCTGTCTCCCTGCTGCCTGACGCCGTCACCGCCCACGAAGAGGCCGTGTACACCAACATCGCCTTCATGGAGTCGGTGCACGCCAAGTCTTACTCATCGATCTTCTCAACCCTCTGCTCCACCAAGGAAATTGACGAGGTCTTCCGCTGGTCCACCGAAAACGAGCACCTGCAGAAGAAGGCTCGTATCGTCATGGACTACTACCAGGGCGATGACCCCCTCAAGAAGAAGGTTGCCTCAACCCTGCTCGAGAGCTTCCTCTTCTACTCAGGTTTCTACCTGCCCATGTACTGGTCATCCCGCGCCAAACTCACCAACACCGCAGACCTAATTCGCCTGATCATTCGCGATGAGGCTGTACACGGCTACTACATCGGCTACAAGTACCAGCGCGGCCTCGAAAAGGAGACCGCTGAGCGCCAGGCAGAGCTCAAGGACTACACCTTTGACCTGCTCTACGAACTGTACGAGAACGAAGTGGCCTACACCCACTCCCTCTACGACGGCGTGGGCCTGAGCGAGGACGTCAAGAAGTTCCTGCACTACAACGCCAACAAAGCACTCATGAACCTGGGCTACGAGGCAATGTTCCCCGCCTCGGTTACCAACGTGTCGCCCGCGATTCTCTCGGCCCTCTCACCCAACGCCGACGAGAACCACGACTTCTTCTCAGGCTCCGGCTCCTCCTACGTGATTGGCAAGGCTGTCAATACGGAAGATGAGGACTGGGACTTCTAAATGCCCTAGTCAGAGCTATAAAATGGCCCCTTGTTGAACCCCTTTCTGCGGGAACGGCGAGGGGCCGTTTTCATAAAACGAGCAGCAGGGGGCTTAGCCCCACCACCTTCTCCACACCGTTTTTTCGGGGTAGGTGCGGCGGACGTCCGCCAGGGCCTTCATACGGGCGCGGCTGGGGCCGTCCCACAGAATCCACTTCACAAATTCAAGGTCGAGCTTCTCGGGGCAGCCCTCGGTCATATCAGGCCGGTTGGTACCGCGGTAGGTGAGCCAGCGGCGTCCTACCCTCCACAGACGCACCAGGCGGGGTGCTAACAGCACATAGATACGGTCAGCCTCAGCCAGCCGCCGTTCAAAGTGCACGTCGGAATAGCCGCCCTCAATCACCCAGGCTTCATTCTCATCCAGAAACTCGCCCACAAGAGCGCGTTCGTCCGTAAGGTCCCGCTCGACCCACCCCGGCAACCAGTGAACGGTATCAAGGTGCAGCAGCGGCACCGCGTACCCGGCGGCCAACCGTCGCGCCCAGGTAGACTTACCGGCACCACTCAAACCCAGAATAAGAATCTTCATACCTCCAGCATAAACACCGGCACCCCGCATTTATTCTGAAAAAGCTGCAACTAGTTGCGGGTGAAACAGAATAATTGCGGGGCGAAACTCGCGCACCCCACCAGCCTGCCCCGAAAGGTAAAGCGGCCGCCGGCGTCCGCGCCCTTCCCAAAGCGAGTACCCTAGATACTGACCCCATCGAGCAGAAAGTGAGTTATGCCCGCGCCTATCACCAGCTATCAGCAGGCTGAGAAGATTCTGGCAGCCCAGCTGTCCATTGACCTGTGCCTTCCGGAGCAGGCCATTGATATCGCCCAGCAGCACGGCTCAACTCACCTTTCAGCCCGTCGAATTCCCCTCGATGAGATGCACCCGGCCCGCCGCCGCTACCGCGACCACTGGGAGCTACGTCTGATTAACTATCGGGGGCTCACAGTCATTTGTGCCCAGCACCCGCGCGTCCGCGAGGCCGCCGATAACCTGCTGGCCGGGGATAACGGCAACTGGGTGGGGGACTACTCTGAGCTGCGCAAACTCAACGACTACCTAACCCCCTACGCCCTGCAGATGAGCGGCACCTCCCTCTTTTTCACCCCCGGCAGGGATTTCTTTACCCCAGGTGCGGACGCCCGCCCCAGCTTGATGCCCGCAGGCTATACGGTGCGGTGGCTAGAACCCTCAGAACTGGAGCAGTATCGTGGCAACCCAGATTTTGAGAACGCACTGGGGTTCAAGGAGCTACGCCCCGATGTGCAGGTGCTAGGTGCCTACGCCGAGGGGGAGCTGGTAGCTCTGGCGGGAGCTAGTGAAGACTCCGATTGGTGCCGACAGATCGGCATTGACGTGCTGGCCGGTCACAGGGGCAGGGGGCTTGCCTCCTACCTGGTGAGGGAGCTGTCGCAGGCAATTCTCGCAGAAGGGTTTGTTCCCTTCTACGGCACCAGCCCCTCGCATATCATCAGTCAGCAGGTGGCTCTGAATGCGGGCCTGCGCCCGGCCTGGTGGGAGTTCGTCTCTACCAGCTTGAACGAAATTTCGGTGGACTAATGCTGCACCTTGACCGTATTGACCTAGAAGACAGCGGCACTATGGCTCAGATGGTTGATTCAGCTATGGCGACCGTCCGCGCCGTCGGCAGGGGAGAGGCCCCCAGTACCTTACGGCTTTATCGTCCCAAACCAACGGTGGCTTTTGGGCGCAGGGACGAGCTCAACCCCCGCTTTGCCCAGGCCCGATCAGCTGCCGTGAATCACGGTTTTGAGCCCCTGGTTCGCACTGTGGGTGGGCACGCTGCCGCCTACCACTCGGGTTGCCTGGTGGTGGACCACTTTCAAAAAGCTTCGGACGCGGTCAGCGGCAATCATGAACGCTACGGTATTTTCGGGGCTATGTTTGCAGAGGCCCTCAAAGGCCTGGGTATCCCAGCCGGGGTAGGGGAGTTACCCGGAGAGTACTGCCCGGGCGAGTATTCGGTGTGGGGGCAGCTACCCGGTGGGCAGCGTGTCAAACTCATTGGAACTGCCCAGCGGGTGGTTGCCGGTGCTTGGTGGTTTTCTTCTGGCATCGTGGTGACGGGTGCCGATAGCCTGCGCCAGGTAACAGCAGATGTCTACCGGGCCCTTGACCTGCCCCTTGATCCCGCGACAGTGGGTGCTGCCGCCGACATCGAGCCCCTCATCACCGTCGATGATATTGAAGATGCCGTCATCGAAGCCTACGAAAGTGAGGGGTTCTAGTGTGCGGACGCTACGCCCTTGAACTGGCCCAGGAACACCCCCAATACATGGCAGGGGTTGAGATCGCCGACCCCATCACCAACTACAATGTCGCCCCCACCAGCACAGTTCCCATTCTGGTGGACCGGCTAGTGAGCCCCGCCGAGCAGGTCACAGGTGCGGACGCGCCCGCGCGGGCGGGTGCGTCCGCCAACCCGACCGGTGGGCAGGGCAGCGCACTGGTCTTCACCCGCGAACTGCATTCGGCCCGCTGGGGGCTGCTACCGGGCTGGGCTAAGGACCCCGCCTTCTCATCTCGTGCCTTCAACGCCCGGAGCGAGACTATTTTTGAAAAGCCGACCTTCCGCGAGGCAGCTGTTTCGGGGCACTGCGCCGTACCCGTGAGCGGTTACTACGAGTGGAAAACTGAAACCACCGCAGTGGGCAAGCAGGTGAAAACCCCCTACTTTGTGCACCGCACCGACGGGCGACCTATCTACTTTGCCGGTCTGTATGAATGGTGGAGAATCCCCGCAGAATTCGCAGAACCAGGCGGGGTATTTGCAGGTAAGGAAGGGGAGTGGCTGCTCTCTTGCTCCATTGTGACCATGGATTCACCCGGCAACGGTGAATTCGACCCCGGAATTATGGCCGACTTGGGTGGCGACCCTGGCTACACAAACGAGATTGAACGGCAGCTAGGTCAGCTGCACAACCGTCTGCCGATACCCCTTCACGTGGCAGCTGATACCGACATTAACGAGGATGATAGACTGACGGCCTGGTTACGGTCAGGCCGTCCAGCTGGTGCCCCCAAGCCCATGGCCGAGCAGAAAAGGTCTTACCGTGCCCAAGCACAGGCGTCCTTGCAGCTCATTCGCGAACAGGCTTTCGCCGAGACCGCAGACTGGGCTCTACGCGAGGTCAGTAAGGACGTTGGCAACGTACGCAACAACGCTCCCTACCTGCTGGAGCCGGTCGAAGATTTGCTGAGTGGTCTATAGAAAGCTTGATGCGGGAGATAGGTGATGCAGGCTCACGCTCGCTGCCGACCCTCTCGCCGGTTCGCTTCGCTCACTAGCGATTCACGCCAGCCCCGAGCCAACAGCTTCGCCATGAGCCTGCATCACCTCAAGCATTTACAATTAAACAGCCGAGCCCCACCCCCGCTGCTGGTGAGGGGTAGGGCTCAACTGTTTTCTAGTGTACCGCTTGTCTAGAGAATGTCGTCGTCTTCGGGGAACCAGCGTTTGAAGTCCAGGGTTAGATAGAGGGCGAGGGCGGCAGCGTTGTTCTCGCTGATGCGCACTGAAACCTGCTCGTAGCCGTCCTCAAACATCTGGTTGATGCTGCGTCGAATCAGCTGTTCAGCCAGGCCCTCGCGGCGGCGGGAGGCTGCGGTGAAGAGTTCGTAGATGGTGGGGATGCCCTTGGGTTCGGTGACCACGCGGTGCTTCAGGCACAGGGACGCTGCGATGATGCGGTCGTGCTCATCAACCACCACGGGGGAGGCCTCAGTGTAGAACTCGCCGTGCTCGCCCTTGAGGATGCGTTCCATCTCGGCGGTAGCATCTGCCTGTGAGGCGAAGCGCTCACCGTCGTAGGAGGCAAAGTAGAGCCGGGCCAGTGCCTCGGCGTCGTCCAGCTGGGCAGGGCGGGAGCTGACGGTAACAGGCTTTCGTGCCTTTGAAGTCTGTGAAATCAGAGTAATCAAGCCGCTCATGGTTGGCCTCCTTGGTTGTCGGGAATTGAATTACACTGTGATGTATAGAATACTCTGTTGGCTGATGATTGCCTACGGTTTTACCGATTATTTACCTTATCAACGGAATATTGCGTCATAGAAAGTCTAGTTGACCAGCCCAGCGGGGTGAAACTAGATGGCTTAACAGAAAGGACGGCCGGGATGAAGTTTGCGCAGGTCAGGCGAGCTGGTAAGGCTCGTGCAGTGGTTGAAAGCGGCGGACGCTGGTACGAGCTGAATAGGCCCTTGCACAAGTTCGTGGGATCCAGCGATTTAGGGTCGGTGAGCCCCGCTGATCTGGGTGCTAAGCCGGTGGAGGTGAGCCCAGAGGAGTTTATTGCCCCGCTGAACAAGGTGCAACGAGTGCTGTGCGTGGGGCTGAACTTCACGGATCACGCCGAAGAAGTGGGGGCTGAGCTGCCCACCTATCCCACCATCTTCACCAAGTTCGGCAACGCCCTTATCGGGCCGGGTGAGCCTATTGAGCTGCCCGCTGAGAGCACCAAAATTGACTGGGAAGTCGAGCTCTGCGCGGTGGTAGGACGCCGCGGCCGCCACATTGCCGAAGATCGGGTTGACGACTACCTGCTGGGCTACACCGTACTCAACGACGTGTCGGTGCGCGACTGGCAGGGGCGCACGTCCGAATGGTTCCAGGGCAAAAACTGGGACCGTATGACGCCCTTCGGCCCGGTCATCGTCAGCCCCGACGAACTCGACGTCGCGGGCGGCCTAGCCATGACCTGCACCGTCGACGGTGAAGTACGCCAGCAGGGCACCACCGCCAACATGGTCTTCACTCCGGCCCAGGTGGTCAGCTACATCTCTACCTTCATGACGCTCGAACCCGGCGATCTCATCGCCCTGGGAACGCCCGCCGGGGTCGGGCTCTCCCTGCGCCCGCGCAAGTGGCTGAGTGCCGGGCAGGCCGTGGTGACCTCAATCGAGGGTATCGGCACACTGACCAACCGGTGCGAGCAGGTGTGAGGGTGGCGAAACGGGAGTGGTGATTACCCTCCGCGTGCCGACCGTATTTTTGGCTCTGCGCAGGCATGCGTTTGCCGACTAACCTTCTCGCCGGTTCGCTAGCGCTCACGGGCGATTCATGCCAGCCCCAGCCAGTCGGCTCCACGCATGCCTGCGCTCCGCCCCGCCCCAGCGTCCTTGCGTGGCTTAACCCTCACCCGCCGCGCGGGCAGGTGGGGGTGACCTTGGGGTATTCTGTACCTTGTGTCAAAACGTTCTTTGTGGTCAGCAGATAGCACCAGCATGGTGATTCACGGCGATAATCTTGCCGTGCTCAAAAACCTGCCCGCAGAGAGCTTCCAGCTCATTTATATCGATCCGCCGTTCAATACGGGTAAGGTGCAGAAGCGCCAGAGCATTAAGACCGTGCGTACCGAGGGCGGTAGCCGGGTCGGCTACAAGGGGCACACCTACGAGACTATTAAGGGCGATATCTACGGGTATTCAGATTCCTTTGAGAACTACTGGGAGTTCCTAGAGCCCCGTCTCATGCAGGCCTGGCGCCTGCTCAAGCCCACCGGCACCCTCTACCTGCACCTGGACTACCGCGAGGTCCACTACGCCAAGGTGGTGCTCGATGCCCTGTTTGGTCGTGAGTCCTTCTTGAACGAGATTATTTGGGCCTACGATTATGGCGCTAAGTCTAAGAAGAAGTGGCCGGCTAAGCACGATAACATTCTGGTCTATGTGAAAGACCCCGAGAACTACTACTTCAATTCTGAGGCGGTTGACCGCGAGCCCTACATGGCGCCCGGGCTGGTTACCCCCGAGAAGGCTGAGATTGGTAAGTTGCCGACGGACGTCTGGTGGCATACCATTGTTTCGCCCAGTGGTAGGGAGAAAACCGGCTACGCTACCCAGAAGCCCCTGGGTATTCTGCGCCGCATTGTGCAGGCCTCGAGTGCACCCGGTGACTGGGTGCTGGACTTCTTCGGCGGTTCCGGCACCACCGGCCACGCCTGCGCCCAGCTTGACCGCAACTTCCTGATGATTGACCAAAACCCCGAGGCTATTAAAATTATGCGTAAGCGCTTGAAAGCCGTGGAGGGCCTTGATGTGACTTTCAAGAAGTCCCGCGCGAAGGCTTCTCTGGCAGGAGCCAAGGTTACACCCAAGACGGCTGCTATCAAGAAGAACAAATAGGTCTAGACAATCAATGTGCAGGTGACAGGGCAAAGGAGCTGACATGTCCACGCAAGATTTTCCGCCGATTAAACCCAACCGCACCTGGTTCCTTGTGGCCCTGGGGCTGGTAGTTGCTGAGGTGATATACCTGGCTCTGCTTTACCCGTCGCTGCCGCAGCAGTTACCGGTGCATTACAACCTGTGGGGTCGGGCGGACGGCTGGGCGGACAAGAGCGTCTGGTCGGTTTTCGGGCTGACAGGTGTATTGCTTCCTCTTCTTGCCCTTATCTGGTGGAGTGGGGTAGCTATGGGGCGCATGGCAAGCAAGGACGCTTCAACCCAGTCCCACGACGCGTTTTCACCTCACGCAGGTAAGCAGGGGCAGCGCCAGTTGGCCGCTGCGCAGGCCCTGGGCCTGGACGCCCGGGTTTACTCTGCCCGTCGTCTCTACGCCCAGACGCAGGCCGTGGTTCCCTCCTTTTCCGGCCTGGCCCTTGCCCTGGTGCTAGACGTCAAAGTCATTAACCTGGCCATGACCGGGGTGCTGGGTGAGGCGTCCGTCCTTTTCGCCCCTGTGCTGGCGGTGGGCTACTGCCTCTTCCTGACCGCCCGCTCCTACCTCGCTGGTAAAAACTTCGATACCCGCGCCCTCGCAAAGGGCGCAAAGTAGCCTAACCAGCGGTAAAATAAGGTTTGTTCTGCACCCTCGTACCGTGCAGATGTAACGACAGCTCACCCGTTGTAGGGGTGGGCACAAACCTAGGAGACACATTTGTCCGCTCTTTCCATTACCGTCGCAGGTGCCGCTCAGCAGGTTGAAGCCGGCACCACCGCAGCCGACCTGTTCGCAGAGAACCCCGAGATCGTCGTTGCCCGTATCAACGGCACCCTGGTTGACCTCTCCACCGAACTGACTGACGGCGACGCTGTCGAGCCCGTTTCTGTCCACGAAGAAGACGGCCTGAACGTCCTGCGTCACTCAGCCGCCCACGTCATGGCCCAGGCTGTGCAGAACTACCGCAAGGACGCCAAGCTTGGCATCGGCCCATACATCACCGACGGTTTCTACTTCGACTTCGATGTTGAAGAGCCCTTCACCCCCGAGGATCTCAAAAAGATTGAGAAGGACATGGTGAAGATTATCAAGAGCGGTCAGACCTTCCGCCGCCGCGTGGTCACCCAGGCTGAGGCTGAGGCCGAGATGGCAAACGAGCCCTACAAGCTGGAACTGCTGACCCTCTCCCAGGGCCCTGGCTCCGGTGCGGACGCCGCTGAAGGTGCCTCCGTTGAGGTCGGTGACGGTGAAATCACCATCTACGACAACGTGAACAAGAAGGGGGAGACCGTCTGGAAGGACCTCTGTCGCGGCCCCCACGTACCCAATACCAAGCTGATTGCTAACGGCTACGCACTGATGCGTTCCGGTGGCGCCTACTGGCGTGGTTCTGAGAAGAACCCCATGCTGCAGCGTATTTACGGCACCGCCTGGCCTTCAAAGGAAGAGCTGGTTGCCTACAAGGAGCGCATTGCTGAAGCTGAGCGCCGCGACCACCGCCGCCTGGGTGAAGAGCTCGACCTCTTCTCCTTCCCCAAGACCGTCGGCCCCGGCCTGCCCGTGATTCACCCCAAGGGTGGCGTGATTCTGCGCGCCATGGAAGACTACGTGCGCGCCCGCCACATTGAAGAGGGCTTCGAGTACGTGAAGACCCCCCACATCTCTAAGGAAGATCTCTTCTACACCTCCGGCCACCTGCCCTACTATGCGGACGGCATGTTCCCGGCGATGGAGGACGAGGGCCAGGCCTACCGTCTCAAGGCCATGAACTGCCCCATGCACAACGAGATTTTCCGCTCCCGTGGTCGCTCCTACCGCGAACTGCCCCTGCGCCTCTTTGAGTTCGGCTCGGTCTACCGCGATGAGAAGTCCGGAGTGCTCTCCGGTCTGACCCGCGTTCGTATGATTACCCAGGACGACTCCCACTCCTACGTGACCAAGGAACAGGCACCTGCTGAGGTTGCCCACCTGCTCAAGTTCATGCTCTCCCTGCTGGAGGACTTTGGCATGACGGACTTCTACCTGGAACTGTCAACCCGCGACACCGAGGGTGATAAGAAGGATAAGTTCATCGGTACGGACGAGCAGTGGGAAGAAGCTACCGCTGTTCTGGAGAAGGTTGCTGCTGAGACCGGTCTGGAACTGGTAGCTGACCCGGGTGGCGCTGCCTTCTACGGTCCCAAGATTTCTGTTCAGGCTAAGGACGCTATTGGCCGCACCTGGCAGATGTCTACCGTGCAGTATGACTTCAATCAGCCTGCCCGTTTCGGTCTGGAATACCAGGCATCTGACGGAACCCGCCAGGAGCCGGTCATGATTCACTCGGCCAAGTTTGGTTCCTTTGAGCGTTTCATGGGTGTGCTGATTGAGCACTATGCAGGTGCTTTCCCTGCCTGGCTGGCTCCCGTTCAGGTGATTGGTGTTCCTGTTGCTGAGGCTTTCAATGATTACATGGGTGAGGTTGCTGCCAAGCTCAAGGCCCGCGGCGTGCGAGTTGAGGTGAATTACGGCACCGACCGCTTCCCCAAGAAGATTCGTACTGCGTCTAAGGAGAAGGTGCCCTTCATCCTCATTGCCGGAGGCGAGGACGCCGAGAACGGCGCTGTGTCTTTCCGCTTCCGTGACGGCTCCCAGGAAAACGGCGTGCCCGTGGACGAGGCCGTGGAGCGAATCGTGAAGCATATTGAGTCAAGGAATAATGAGGACCCCAATGCAAAATAATCAGACTGGTAATAATAACAATAATGCTCAAGGTAACGGAAATTTCGTTGGTAGCGTAGTAAATGGCAGCACTATCAATATGGTTTTCTCCACTACTAAGGATGGAGAAAAACAAACATACGAAGCAAAGGAGAGCAAATATTTAACGCTAGCTGATTCATGGCTAAGCATAGCTGCTTCTCTTGCCACATTGTTGGGTGCTGGTGGTTTACTTTGGATATATAAATTGATTTCTGCAGGGTATCATTCAAGCAAAGATATCCTTAGTAATTTATCTGATATTTTGGATAGCCGCATTTTAATGGAGGGTAATTATTCCTTCCCAGAATTGATAGTACCTTTCTTTATTTTTATTCTTTGTCTGTGTTTAGTGATGCTGCTACTTGCCCTTAGAAAATTTGGTAGAAATAGAATCATGCACCTTTTCTGGTGGAAATCTAAATATTTTTTCGCAGGGTTTAGTAAAAATGGTAAAAACCGTATAGGTTTATTCAAAATTACCGGTGAGTGCAAACTCTGTAGCGGTAGTAAAAGGGGCTCCTTAAGGGCATATATGATGCCTACTGAGCATTGGGTTATTCGAAATCAGAAGACAGGGAAGAAGATTAAATCAAAGCCGCTCAAGGAGAGTGGAAAGCCCGTTTTGGTCTGTCAGCGGAACTCAACACAACATATATTTGATATTAACTTGACCGATTATCGATACGAACTTTAGTTATAAGGGGTGGTGTTATTTATCAATAACACCACCCCTTTTAATATTTGAAAGATTTGATTCTTCGGGTTAATTTTTAATTAAATAAATTGGTAATTTCATCCATTGGATTATATAATATTTAAATAAAATTAAGTATAGATTTTCAAAAGATTTTTAACTCCAGTTGTGATTATAGATAAAAAAATTTTGCAGAGAAAATAATTACTATATTTAAAAACTTGGGAATTTTTGGGAAATTGGGTAAATTCAAAGTCTGTCTTCTCGTAAAATCAGACATCCTCTTCTCTATTCGTAAGCGCTTAGGGGAATGTCTGTTCAGAACCTGCAGCAGCGAGCTACGTTACGGCATCCCAGAGTTTCTTGGCAATGCCCAGTTCTCTCAACTTTGGCGCTATCACCTCACCCAGTGCCTTCAAACGTGCCTCACGTAGGTCGGTGGGGGGGGGAATCTGCCAATTCCTGTACACTGAGCATGATTCCGCCCGCCGCAAAATTAAAGATCACCCACGGTGCCTCCGTCAATGCGACACTCGGCAAGAAACCCGTCTGCGCCCAACACCTGCACGTCGCCTCCAAAAACCGCTCCGCCATAGACCCAATGCTAGAACTCAACTACCGCGACCCATAGGGTAAAACATCAATATTTTCACGGCAAAATTCTGTCAGCGCTTCTGCGTTACCCATACCCCTGACAGGCCGCACCGTATGGCCATATCGCTCACCGTCACCAGCTCAGCTTCAAGCTGCCCCTGAGTATCCGCCAGATTTTCAAAATAGTAGTAAAAATAGACCTATTGAATTTGGTCAACTGTAAGAAACGGATAACAGTCAGCTCCTTAGGTAAATAATCAAGCAGGGGTTCAAGCAAGGCATTAAGAATCTGCCGTCGGGTTTCTGGTGAATACATGCCACTATTGTCCAACAAAAAACCTGACAGCTTGTCAGGAAGATGTAGACCCTGCGCAAGGTCAAGGAATACTGCCTTGAAAACGAAGTCATTGTTCTGTCGGCACACGATGTGGAGGCCGCGCGTAGGCTTGAGCATCTCGAGCCGTATAAGCCCTCACGCCTAAAGTAAAACAAAAAGTTAGGATGCCTCGGGGGAGTGGCGTCCTGACTTATGTGTCTTTAGATGGTGGTTTCTGAACTATTCTCAAGTAATTTCTGTTTGCAGCTGGTTCGGAAACTAAATGCCGGGTAGCTGCTTGTCCATCTGTTACGAATACAACTCCCGACATTGGTGAACTTAGAGGGTAATTTAAAAGTCCTCCCCGCCGCATAAAACACCAACCTACGCACCACCGAAAACACCCGCCCATAAGAACCCAAAGGATGCCGGAAACCCCGTATGAAAAATACGCCAGGTCTTAATCTGCGCGATGACACGTTCCACCACAGCTCGCACCCTGTTAATCACACGATTATTGTCCTTGACAGCCTTCGATGTCTTCACCCCGTGTTTACGCTCGGTTGGTGTCAATAGCCCCAAACCTATGTAGTCTTTATCGGCTAGGGTTGTCTCATCCAAGTACCTATCTAAACCATGCTTTTGAAGGCATAAGCATCGTTCCGAGCACCAGGTAGCGGGTCAGTGATGACCAGGAGCTTGCCGTCGATGGTGCAGATGACCTGGTGAATGCACCCGGCCCGCTTGCGTTTACCAGAGAAGTTGTTTTTACCTAGTGAGCGCCAGCTCCAGACAGGTATTAGTGTCCCGTCGATGGCCAGTGATCCTGGTGCTTTGAGTGCTTTTTCTAAGGGTTGGATCAGTGGTTTGAGGATTTTATCCAGTGCCGTCTCAATCCGGTTGATAGTTCTTGAAACTGTCGGTTGGGATACGTGGTAGAGGGCTGCGAGGAGTTCTTCGGTGAGGTTGTGTCGGTGATAGAGCAAAGGAGGTTTGAGCGCTTGGGATAGGGCGAGGGCTGA